>JAGWHG010000060.1 GCA_028866975.1 Microcaldota archaeon
ATAGTATAAGATTTATACTAAAATATCTGAAGTGGTATATTGCTAAATATTTTTACGGCTTTCAAGCCACGGCAAAGCGTGCAGGAACAGGCAATAGGGTTCTGCTTCACTTTGGACGAGGCGCAAAACGGCAAAATAGATGAGGAAATCCCCCTGCCATTACAGAGATACGTTGTCTCTAACAAATTCGGAAAGTTTTATTCGCTCTGCCCGGATCTGACACGATTAAAACCAAGCGATTTACGCGCGGCAGGCATTGCAAAGCATGCAGTGATCGAGGCGCTGAGCGCAAAGGAAGAAATAACAATGCAGGATTTCGATTCCGCAAAGCAGATGGCCTATTCAAAACTTCTCGCACACATCGGGCCGGTGTTGGCCAATAAGCTTGCGCTTCTCGTTGCGCACGATACTGTGGGATTCGGGCCCCTTAGCATGCTTCTTGAGGACAAGGGCAACATAGAGGAGATAGAGATAAACTCTCCGGCATCGAATATCTCAATATATCATGCACGGCACGGGAGATGCACAACAAACCTCAGGTTCAACAGCGAGCAGGATTTCCGCAATACCCTCAACAAGTTTGTTTCTGAAACAAACAAGGAGCTTAGCGATGCATCCCCAATTGTTGACGTTCAGGCTGGCGACGCAAGGATCCACGCGCAGCTTAAGCCGTATTCGATAAACGGCGCATGCGCAACAATACGGCTCAATGGAAAGGGGGAGCCTAGCCTTGCACACCTGGTGAAGAAAGGCACTGCTGATTTTGACATTCTTGCCTATCTGTGGCTTGCAATAGAGAATAAGATGAGCATCGCGATCTCAGGCGCGCCGGCAAGCGGCAAGACCACCCTGCTTCTTTCGCTGCTATCGCTTGTACCCAGATACAGCAGGATTGTGACTATAGAAGAGGACGTAAACGAGCTCAAGTTTTATTCGAACGTCATAAGCTGCGTTTCTCTTAACGGCTCGAAAAGATTTGGCGACGTCGATGCAAAGGCACAGGTCATCAACGCATTGAGGATGAGGCCGGATGTGCTGGTGGTGGGCGAGATACGCGGAGCCGAAGCGCGGGAGCTGTTTGCAGGCGCAAATCTCGGCGTGCCATTCTTTACAACAATGCACAGCAACGATAGCGGTATCTCTGTCGTAAAAAGGCTGATGGTCAAGCCCATGTCCGTAGAACCTAATGCGATCAGTGCGCTGGACATATCTGTCCAGATGGTCCAGGACGGCATTGGCCAAAGGGCCATAAACGAGGTAAGCGAGCACCTCTGGCTGAGCAGGGCCGAAATAGTGGAGGGTGGCATAGAAGTCGGAGATGACAGGCTTCGCATAGATCCCATAGTGCTCAATTCTGCATTCAATGCCAAGGCGGCGAAAGAGTCGAAGGTGCTCGGCACATACGAAAGAAAAAATGGCCTAGGAAGAGGCGGAGCGGCAGAAGAACTAAGGTGCAGGTCTGATTTTCTCAAACATGCATGCAACGAAGCAAAGTCTCCGTTGGATTTGATTGAAAGGATACACAGATACGGTGTCGGCCAATGAACAGCTCAATAATCCCTGCAGCCCTATTATCGGCGGTAATCGGCCTGCTTTTGGTATACCTAAACCGCCCCGATGCGACGTCCGCGGCGCTGCTATTTGGCATATCTGTTATATTTTCATGTTCTGTGATCATGGTTCAAAAACGGCTTGCCGCACTGCATGGTCAGAAGCTGAAATCCAACGCCATCATCTGGATGCTTGGCCAGATACTTTATTGCAGGTCACAGAGTTCAAGCCTATTTGCAATTCTGTCCATTATTGGCAGGAGCCCACAGATAAGGGGCATAAGTGTCGACTTCAAAGCGATCAGATCGAGATTGAGGCTGGGAGAGAGTTTCTCAACAGTGCTGCACTCAATTCTGGCAGCCAACGAGTATACAAAGCACCTGGCTTTCACCGGAAACATTGATGCATACGCGCAGTCAAAGAGGATTCTCCACGAGCACGAGCAGGCCAGGAAGGGTAGGGAAGCCGTATCTATCGGGGCGCTGCAGCGAAGCGCCACAATTAACATGTTCCTCTCAACGATGGTGCCCTCATTCATCATATTTGCGTTCATAGGCCAGACGATCATATCGCAATCCACATACGGGTTGCTTGGCCTTTCACTGCTATTGCTCATTGTTGTGCCATTTGCATATTCAGCAGGCGCCGCCTTGATGGCGAGGAGATTGATTGCAGAAACTGTATGAAAAAATTATCGGCATTGCCCAGGGCAAGAAGCAGGCAGCGATAAACGATGCCGACGTGGTGATACTTGCCTGTGCAATGCTATCGTCCTACAGGGGCGAAAAATCAATAATAAAATCCCTCAAGGCTGGCATGGCAGGGGAAACGAAATATGCCATGCTCTCGCTTGCAATACGCAGGTATACGATGTCTCTAGACTCCACAGTTTTCGATGGCTGCAAAGGCGTAAATGATACTTTAGACACACTTTTGGGCATAGTGCAGCTTGGCATCTCCACGGGCGCGAACATCGAGCAGAACCTTGACAATTTTTGTACGAACCTTGCGGAAGGCATAGCGCGTAAGAACACAATCCGGTCCAAAACCGAGGATATGCGGATACTCTCCCTCATAGGTATAACATTCTTTTTCCCGCTTTTCAGCGGTATTACATCAAGCATAGCAGCAAGCACCCTATCACAGGGCTCAGGGGCGAAACTATCTGACGGCCTGAGGATAATCGGCATATCCTACACCGCAATTGCGCTTTTCATAACGAATGCATTCACAAGGCCCGGGAGAGGAATGCTCTTGGCAATAAAAGCGTCCCTGCCCCTAGCCGCAGTGGCAGCATCGCTTCAAACGATATCTTACTATCTTGCATCTTACGCTCTATAGGTGGGAAAAATGGATATAACAAGAATAAGCTTCGTTGCAGAAGCAAGGGCCCTCTTGGCGGTCGCAAGGTCGATGAAGGGGCAGGGTTCGCTGGAGTATGTCATGATGCTCGCGGCGGCAAGCTTGGTCATAGCACTGGCACTGGCAATGGTGGTGAAACTCAAAGGGGCGGCAGTTTCAAATGTGCTAGTGTCCGGGGCAAACAGCAGCATAAGTGCCACAATATCGCAGGAACTCTCCAGCCTGGCTGCAAATGTAGCATGAGAAAGGGCCAGCTATCGCTAGAGTTCTTAGTGTACCTGTCGCTTGCAGGCCTAGCTTTGCTGTTTTCTGCGTCAATGCTGCACGAATCGCTCCCGG
>JAGWHG010000061.1 GCA_028866975.1 Microcaldota archaeon
TCGCGCAAAAGAAGGACGTGCTAGCAAAGGGCCTGGTAAAGAGGAGGTCTTCTGACGAGTATTCTGCCAACGTCTACCTTCTGCCGGTTCCCAGAGGCTCGTTCACAAAAGTCGCCTCCAAAGACATCTCCCCTGCGCATGTCGGAAACCTTGACAAGTCAGTAGACATCTTTGTGCCCAACGGCACCCCGGTGCTTGCCGCATACGATGGCATAGTTGTAAGGGTGCGCAAGGACTCAAAGGAGGGCGGCACAACGCTTGCTTTTTGGGACAAGGGCAACTACATCGAAATGAAGCATGAGAACGGCGAGTACACATGGTATGAGCACCTCCAATATGACGGAGTGGCCGTAGTGGTCGGGCAGAGCGTAAAGCAGGGCAATATAATAGGCTACAGCGGCAGCACTGGAATAACCGATGAACCGCACCTGCATTTTCAGGTAAACAAGTACTACGGCAAGGGAGAAGACGACTACGTCACGCTAAAGGTGCGCTTCCAGCTTCTATCGGATCTGTACCGCAAGGATTAGGCCTTCTTTTGCCTTCCAGGTGGCTTTGGTATCTTAAGTTCTGGGTAGGCTTTTTGCAGTATCTCCGGATTCACATCGAAGTCGAACCCCAGATTTTTCACGACCGTTCTAAATAAGTAGATTCCTGCAATCGCCTTGAGCTCCTCCTTGCCGTTTATCGCCTTTTCTATCGCAGATTTTGTGTCGGCCTTTCCGAAAGTATCCAGTATCTCCCCCAGCGCGCCATAGCTCTTTCTTTTTCCTGCAGTGAAAGTGCTAGCAACCTCGTCTAGCGACTTTGTGTCGATTCCCAATAGCTCAAAGGCCTTCCGATCGATGTTCTGCCTTATTGAGGAGAGGTGCATCACAATCTCTTGAGGAGTGGTCTTCTCGTTGATGCTCATCTTCTTGATTGAGACCCAGGTATTGTACTTGGCCATGAAGTCTACTGAGTCTCCTTGTGCCAAGGCATCACTTATATTGTCTGAAGTACGTAGTAGCCTGAAGACTTCTCCCTTGCGACCCTCTTTAGGACGCCCTTGTTTACAAGGTTGGTAAGAGTGTTGGTCACCATGCTCTTTGGCCTATTGCTCTTCTTCATCACGTCGTCCGCCGTCTTTAGCACTTCGGGCTTTGTAGCGCCGAGCTCTTGGAGAGTCTTCACAATAAGCCTCTCAACATCGTTTAGTTCTGCCATAAAATCACTTCTTTACGCGCAACTCCTTGCTCTTTGGGCGCAATGCAGTGGATCCGCACTTGCGGCACATCTTAGATCCGGCCTTGTTCCTGGCCTTGCACTTTCTGCATACCACCGTCTTTGCCAACTGCTCGTCAGCTATTGCGAATTTTCCCATCAGACTCACTGATAATAAGAGAATTATAAACTATTACGTTGGCAAAGATATTTAAAGTGTTTTCAGAGAGCAAAAATAGAGCCGCAGAATCCTATTTCCTCCCGAGCAATCCTTTGGTGATGTCTGTCCTGGTATCAACATAGTTGCCATTGACCTTGCCATCGCTATTCACCCAGACTCTTTTCGGAACGAATTTGTACATCCTCCTTGGGTATGAGTTCAGATACTCATCGATTCTACGCGGTTTCCCGCCCTTTCTTACCGCAAGCAGCTTTGCGCCAATACCAATATCCTCATTGTCTTCCCTCTCTAACTGGTATGCCCTGCCGCTCATGTAGACCCCGAAACCCGTACCCTCCGCCGCCCTTGAATCGTAGATTACCACGAATGCATTGGCATTTTTACGGATATTCTTAGAGTGCTGGTTATCCTTCCACGACGCCCAGTAGAAATTGAAATTCTTGTCAAAGGCGGAATATACTGGGGAATTCCACGGTCTGCTAGAACTGGAAGTGGCTATAGTAATGTAAAGTATCTTTCTGATTGTTTCCTTGGCCTTTCTTACAGAGCCAGTGCTTGCCACTCTATACCATGACTGTGATACGCATAAAAATTTACCTGAAAAGGTGAGGGACTTAGCGTTACTTCTTTGGTTTGCCCATTATGAATGCGCCAGCCTGGGCATCGCCGTACAGCCAGACAAACGTTCCTATCACAAGCGCAGCAACTCCGCCCAGTATCGCATTTGGTGAGCCAATATAGTACCATGCCCATGTGCCTGCAATTATCAGTATTATTCCAACTATTGTAAGTATCGCAGGTACGCTCTTCTTGAATGTGCCGCCAATAACGTCGCCAATTATCCAGACTACAAGGCCTATTACTATTGCATAGACCCCTCCGAGGATATAAGATCCCGGGCCGCCGTAATTGCCGTATAGCCATGCAATTGTGCCTATCAATATAAGTGCTGCGCCTATTATGGCAAGTCTAGTCGGCAGTGCTCGCAGCTTTACAAGCCCAAATATTGCCACAACTGCCACTATCGCAATCAATACGTAGTATGCAAGTCCCGACGAATATCCTGATCCATAAGTGTAAGATATGCTTGTTGTAGGCTGGGTCGTTGCCACTGTAGTGGCGAGAGTTGTTGCAGCTGTTGTCGTTGCGTTCGGTGATTGGGTTGTAGCATTAGATGTCTGTACGGTTGTTGTCTGTGCCGTGGATGTTGTGGTTGCAACTGTTGTGGTTGACTGGGCTTGCGAGCAACTTGTAACTACAGTTCCCTGACCAGGGGTGTAGCTACAAAGCGTTCCAGTGCATGCGCAGTTCCAATATGTCGGTGCATTAGATGGGGCATAATATGTCCCGTACTGGCATGTATTGCAGTTAGGGTATGTTGTTCCTCCCCCATATTGCGCCGATGCAAGCTGGGCAAATGAGAAAAGCAAAAGGATTACTGCCAATGAGTTAAGATCTCTTGACATGCGCTTCAGCTGAAACTAATGCGAATTACGCATTTTTATAGGTTTTGCTTTAGTGCCGCTAGAAAAAGATCTCTATGCTCGGCTTCATGGGCACGGCCCTTTCCGCCCTTGTTGACTTAGATTCCCCCTCCTTCTGGATCTCTATTTCGGTGCCCAGCACTTCGCCCAGATAGCTGCCAGAGTCCTTTAGCAGAGTGTATTCTTCTTCCTCTCCGATGCCGATTTCATGAAGCTTGTTCATCTCTTTAGCGAGCTTGCCTATGTATCCTGCAGCCTTCTCCGGATTAACTCCTGCCTCTCTCATCGCAGCGATTACCTTGCTAGTATCCCTACTTTTCTTTAGTTCGTTTGTAGCATTCCTCTTCCATTCGCTTGCGACTATTAG
>JAGWHG010000062.1 GCA_028866975.1 Microcaldota archaeon
GATTATGTTTATTACTGCCAAATAGGCTGGGAACGCCACGGATGAAAAATTCCAGATGATAATTGCGAAAAATGCTGTGCATGCGCTGAAGAGCCCTGCAAGGAACGGTGCCACGTTCTCGCTCTTTGGGCTTTGCCATCCTTTCACTATTGTCTGGATCGCGGCAAGTGCGTCACTGGCTATTGCAAACAGTATTGCTATGTCAGGATTGTTTGTAAGGGCCCACAGAGCCAGGGCAAGAATCGATAGCGCCCCACAGTAATAGTCGAATCTCGAAAGCTTCCAGTATGCTTTTTTTACCACAAACGATGCCAAAAATATCAGCAGTGGCGAAAACCCTGACATGAACACTGGCAACACCGCCCAGCCGACGCCGTTTGAGATTGCGGCTGCAGTTGCGATGAGAGGCGCAACTGACCACATGCCCCAGCTTACCCTGTTGGGCTTCACAGCGTGTTTGAACATCGACCTTATGTATGAAATGCATGCTGTCATCGAAGCTGCTGCGCCAAGAAAGACCAGATATTGCAATAACAAGAATTACACCGATTGCCTTACCCCAAGGTAAGGATTACATTCTTTTATCTTTATAGGAACTAGGAGAGCGTTATGGCATGCAGGTGCGCAAGCTGCGGAAAACAGATAAAGAAGGGAGCGTACTGCTGGGTTTGCGGCGAGTGCTACAGCACCTACTGCACTGATTGCGCATACATCGGAGGGGTAGATCCGAATACAAACCAGTGCAAGTGCCAAAACTGCCAAGAGCCGATGAACTATTCCATCTGCCAGAACTGAGCCGATTATGCCCTGTGAAGCTTTACAATCTCCTCAGCTGCCTTTGCAATGCTCGAGGTCTTGGTGCCCCCCTCTGTTGTTTTGTAGGAGGTAGAGAATTCGTTGTCCCCGATGCGCTGCATGAGGCCTTTGCGCTCGAGCACCTTGAATATGAACCTCTTCGATGAAGGGTAATCGAGTGCCGATACGCTCTTGTGGCGCGCATCCTTGAGTATGTCTAGGATCGTTGCCTTCAGCTCTTTTGCCTCCTGTTCCTTTGCCATTGTGATACAATCACCAGGTTTAACTGAAGGTATATTGTTTTGGAGTTATTTAAGCGCGATTGTATGAGCGTTTTATCGCTTGCCGAGCCTCCTCCTCTTTATCTGCGACCTAAGTCTTCTCTTTCTGCTGAACATGTTATCCATCAGTTATATCCACCGATAGTTTATTAATATGTCTTTTTCAATATTTACAGCAGGTGACATCGGTGAGAGGAAAAGATACTTTAGTCAACTGCGACCAGTGCGGTCGCGCGGTCCCAAGGACAAAGGCAGTTGCTTATGAAAAGCGCATCAGCTTCGGAACAGAGCTTCACAACGCAGAGCTTGACGTTAGGTTCCTTACGAGCCGAAAGATCTACTATTGCATAAGCTGCGCAAAGCACCGCGGAATCTTTGAGAAGAAGAAAGAGCAGGCGGCAAGGCATGCGCACAGATTCGACTGAAGGTGTTGTATGGCAGCAAACCCCGACGAGCTTCTGATTTTCAAGATGCGGGGAATGGGCAAGAAGGAGAAGAAGGAGGAAAAGGTCACTGTGAAGGCCGAGGAGGTCCCAAAGCCGATGGAAGCAAAGCCTGCGCCGCAGCCAAAAGTGGTCGTGCAGCCAAAGCCCGTGGCGGTGGAAAAACCGGCAGCCGAGAAGATTTATACTCCCCCCAAGAAGACGGAACAGGAAGAGATGATAGAGTCAATACTTAAGAAAGAAAGGGCCGCAGCAGCGCCAAAGCCGCAGCCGCAGTTGCTCGCGATAGTAAAGAAGGGCGAGATGTCAGCCCAAGAGCAGCAGGAAGCTGCCAAAGGCCTGACTTGCGCGATACATCCGTGGCGCCCTGCGTATGCGGTGTCTGCGCTATCCAAGATGCCATACTGCTATGCGGACCTCGTCGAGTCCAACGGCAAGTTCTACTCACTTGAGGACATCGACAAGGTGAGCGGCAAGCGCGAGATGACGGCGCGGCCGATGAACTCGTTTGTGAAGATTGCGAGCATCATGTTCATATTAAATGCGATAATAATGGGCTATTTCACGGCGCCCCAGCTCGGCTTCATAATCGGCGCGCTTACCGGGATAAACACGTCCAATGCCCTTGGCAGCTTGGGCTCTAGCTACACGCTGCCGCTCTTCAACCTTGCAATCAGCGTTCTGAGCTTCCTAGCAGGCATTCTGATACTGCTCGCAGAGGAGCGCGGGATATACCTCAGCGGCCTTGTAGGCGTCATCATACTTGTCGGAGCGAGCTTTGAGTATCTCAACAGCAGTGAGTTCTACCTTCTTGTGGTCAGCATAATATCGCTAATCGACATAGTGCTGCTCGCATATGGCAGGGTGAGCGCAACCACTACATCTTATGCCTCCGACATTGTCGCTCCGGACATAGAGTGGCCTAGGGTCGAGACTTTCTAAAGTTGGCAATCGCATTTATGCAGAATTAGGTAAATCAATATGGCAACAAAAATAACCTCAGGTCAAAGGCTCAACGAGGAGCAGATAAAGGAGAAGAACTTGGAGCTCAGGCAGGCCCACGGCAAGATACTCAACTCCATTGCACAGTTCATGCTTTCAGACGATGTCAAGAGGGCGGACATGGCGGCAAAGGCCAGGGGCGCAATCTCCGACTTTAGGTCCCTTGCAATAGAACTCGGCGGATTTGCGATCATAAGGGAGGGAATAACAGTCGGCTTTGGCAATTATGGGAGGATGGAGACAAAGCACCTCATTGTTGATTCTGACATGCTCGCAATGACGATAAAGGTCGTGGGCAATGACGGCAAGGATACATACTTCAACGCGTTTGCTGGCGCAGGCAACAAGGTGGTTCTAAACAGCGACCCGCATTTCGCAGCCGAGATATTCTCGGGCAAGTTTGACAAGGGACAGGTGGCCGACGAGTTTAGGGAGATAAAGCATCTCACTTCCGATGCCGCCATAACCATCGTCACAGGCCCGCAGGAGCTAGATCGCACCTCAAAGGAGATACTTGCAGAACTTAACAGGTTCTAAGGCAAATGGGATGCCAAAGGCCTAACCATTTAAGGTATGGAGA
>JAGWHG010000063.1 GCA_028866975.1 Microcaldota archaeon
AGCCCTTGCTTATCACGGTCGAATAATTGTTTGACATTGCAAGGTACTGCCCCTTGAGCGTGGTGTAGTTGCCCCTTATCAGGTTCGCCTCCTTTCTTGTAAGATTGACCGTGGAGTATGCAAGATTTGCAAACTCGCTGAGGTTGCAGCCAGCGCAACTTGGAGTGAAGTTTTGGACCTGTGAAAGGTGATAGTTTGCAAGAACATTGTAGGACATCGGCTTGGGAGACGCGGTTCCATATGCGTATGGAAGGGCCTGCGCAAGGCTCGATGCCTGCACCAATGGAAGACCTAAGCTTTGCTGCACTATGTAGTAGAGCTGGTTTTCAAACGTCCCGTTTGCGGCCATTGGAACTATCACAAATGATTTGCCTGCCGCCTTTGCCGCGCTTGCCTTCTCATCAATGCCGCCTATCTCTCCGACCGTCCCATCTGTCCCTATTGTGCCGGTGACTGCAAAATCGGTAAGGAGCGGAGTGTGTGTCAATGCAGATACTGCAAGGAGCGAGAGCGCGAGGCCCCCGCTTGGGCCGGAGATGCTTGAGTAGTTGATGAAATATGTGAAATTGTAGTTAGATTCCTTAAGGCCGAGGTATGCAGAGGCATCCGATGCTGCTTGCTTGGCGGACTGTATCGTATCGTTGGTTATGGTAGTTGGGCCGAGTATGCTGACGCCTCCACTGCCTTGGGTTACATTAATTGATATTGGTGTTACATTGCCGTTGCCCAGACCGGTGACGGCAAGCGCAGAGATTGAGGCGCTCCCTATGGTACTTGTTGCATATGATGCTGCAGAAAGAAACAGGAACACGAGAAACGTTAGTGATAGTGCTAGCTTTCTCATGATTAAAAATTCGGCATTAGAATTTATATTTGTTTTGTGCTAGCCCAGCTGCAACTGCTGGCCGCGCTTTGGCGGCTCCATCCTCTTCATTATGTCGACTACGCCGAAAACACCGTCGTAGCCCGGAATAAGATTGACGTCATTTGCCCTTATTTTCTCAATCGCCCTTGCCAGCTCCTTGTCTATCAGTCGTATCTCATTCGGATCAGCATGCAATGTCACGCTGAACTCGCTGCCGAACTTGGCGATTAGCTTTTCATAAAGCTCTTGCACTCTTGGCGATTTGTCGCTCTTCTTCATGACGTAGGCGATCACTTCTTGGAGTGGAACAAGATGAACGAATGGGATCGCATTCTTTGGCACATAGCCTGCAGGCCTATCGGCAAGCTGCTCTATTCTGTTCAGAACGCCGATTGTCAGGCGTTTTCCGCAAACCGGGCATCTGCCGTTGTATTTCTTAGACTCATCTGGGGACAGCGAGACATTGCAGTTCCGATGGCCATCGTAGTGGTACTTTCCCTCCTCCGGATAGAATTCGATCGTCATCTTGAAATGCTTCTTGTCCATTTTCTTTATCGCGCCCAATACTGAATTGTACGACAGCTCGCCTTCGTCGAATTCGAAGACGTTGGCTTCTCTTCCGATCTTCGGGACAGAATGCGGGTCGCTGTTTGATAGGAGCGCGTACTTGTCAAGCCCAGATATTCTCCAGTTCATGTCCGGATCGCTCGACAGGCCGGTTTCAAGGGCATGGATGTGCTTTTCCATGTCCTCGTATGCATCTTTCATTGAATCGAATCCTGAAGCCGAGCCGAAAACGCCAAACCATGGGGTCCATGCGTGCGCAGGGAAGATGAAGGCGTCGCTGCTTATCTCCATCACAGTCTCGACAAGCGAGCTTGCACTCATGCTCAGAGTAGGCCTGCCATCGGATGAGAGGTCGCAGTATTTCCTAAGCTGGTCATTTATCTGATCCACGACTTCAAGGTCTGGTGCAAGTATGCAGTTGTGTATTTTCTTTGATCTTCCATTACGCTCAAACACTGTTGAAACCTCGGTTGTGAGCACGAATCTGGTCTGCGTTTTCGAGTTCTTGAGTGACCAAAGACCCTGCTCTGCTGCTGAGACATTCTCTTTTATCTCGGCAAGCCATGACGGATGCGTGAAGTCCCCAGTGCCGATTACCTTCACTCCTTTCTGTTTGGCCCCGAAATCCAGCCCCTGCATAGTAATGTTTTTGCTGCAAGCCATCGCAAAGCGCGAGTGTATGTGGAAATCTGCTATTACTTCCATGCAATCACAGGCTCTTTGTAACCCCGTTCCTCGGGCAGACCTTGTTGAGAATGCACTTGCTGCATATCGGTATTTGCGACTGGCATATCTTCTTGCCGTGCGTCTTGAGGACATAGGCGAAGTTCTTCCAGTGCTTCTTGTCGACTATCCTCATGAGGTCCTGCTCGATTTTGTCTGGATCCTTGTTTAGGCTCAGCCCGATGCGATATGAGAGCTTTATCACCCATGTGTCCACAGGTATTCCATTCACTATCCCGTATGCGTTTATCAGAATCGTGTTTGCGGTCTTCCTTCCTATTCCGGGAAGCTCGGTGAGCTCGTCCATCTTGTTTGGAACCTTGCCGCCATACTTTTCTTCTATAGCCTTGCATGTCGCGATTATGTTCTTTGCCTTGTTGCCGGCAAAGCTCACCTTACCGATGTACTTGACGAGCTCGTTTGCGTTTGAATTTGCGTAGTCCTTTGCGGTCTTGAATTTCTTGAAGAGTTCAGGAGTAACGGAGTTCACTGTTTCATCGCGAGTCTGCGCGGATATTATCGCAGCGACGAGCAAGTCTATAGGCGTTGAGAAGTTGAGGTAGTATTTTGCAGACTTGTACTCTTTTTCGAGTGCGTCTATTGCACTTTTCGCATCGCCACCCTCTAAAAGTATGACCCCCATGATAGTAGTTGTTTTGGGAAGGAATAAAAGGGTTGTTTGAGGATTTATCCCGATGGCTGCGCAGAAGGTATCGTCATTCATGCAGACTCACATAGTGGGCGTGTCAATGACAACCAAGCTCGGGGCCGCGCTCAAACTCGCGGAGCGCAGCGCTGTGAATCTGCTTCCCATATTGCATGGTGGCAGGCTTGTGGGTGTGTTGACACGCGAGGAGATA
>JAGWHG010000064.1 GCA_028866975.1 Microcaldota archaeon
TTTGTAGTAAAGTATATAGGGTTGCTGGGGCGGCTATAAATAATAGAATTACCATACATTATTATATATTACAGCATCTGGGTGAATGTATGGCAAAAATCAAACGACAAGTCAAAGGGGAAAAGCTGGGGAAGAGCGAAATCACAGTCTATCTGGACGAAGATCTGGCGCTGTGGCTGGAGGGCAAGGCGCTGGAGGGCTACAAGAAGGCATCCTTCATCAGGGGGGTTTTGCAGAGGGAGAAGGAGCTGGAGGAGGATGCAAGGGAGTTCGCCGATGGCAGCAAAAGCGCGCAGGAGGAGATGGGCGGCGACGATGCGGATGCGGGCCTCTTTGGTGATGAGGATGAATAAGGATCAACTCGAGAGGGAACTTGCGATAAAGAAGTACGCGCAGGCGCTGGAATGGGCCCTTGAGAACGAGGAGCTCCTAAACGATGAGGTGATACGCAGATACGTTGCGCACCTGCGCACCCTCCTCGAGAAGAAGATGAGGAGCATTGGCAGAAAGGACGATGCTGCGCAGGGCAGGCTGATGGTTGGCAGCTAGCACGTGGTTCGATGATTGTGTATCTGCTCTACATAATCTCCCTGTGGGCCGTGGCACTTGCGGCCCACGCCGCCCGCAGGAAGAGGGCGTCTGATAGCCCAGTGGGGGAGTTCTACACCTTGATCAGGGCGAGGGGTAGTAAAACGGCGATGGTTGATAGGCATTGCTGGGCGTTTCTCTTTTTGCAGCTCCTCTACCTGTTCTTCTACACTTGGATAGCGCTGCAGTATTACATTATGGTCACGTTTGCGGTATTCTGCGCATACGTGATGGTTCGGGAAAGGAAGAGGAGGCCAAAGGAAGAGGGGATTGAGATTGGAAGGCAGTTTGCGCATCCCTCTCACTTCAAGGATTCCATGCCTTCTGACAAACGCAGCCAGGAGCGCGAGGTGGTGCGCTCAGGAAAGGATAGGCAGTATGTGATGGACCTCAAAAGCGAGCCAAATCCGCACGTTATTGCTATTGGGGAGAGCGGCAGCGGGAAGTCGACCACCATAACCGCGCTGTTGGTAAGGAACTTCGTGCATGGCAATGTCCCATTCCTGATCATCGACTGGTCCGGAACCTACAGGGAGCTCGGGGCGAAGGCCAACCTCTGGGAAGTGCCCAAGAGCATTAGGATAAACCCCCTGCAGCTGCGGGGGATGGATTCCGGACGCAGGGCGGGAATAGCAAGCGAGATGCTGCAGAACGCGCTCGGGATGACCAACCTGCAGACGCAGGCGGTCCGCGGCATGCTCAAGCGGTTCTATGATGAAGGGGTGGATCCCACCGTCGAACAACTAATAGAGAGGATTGAAGTAGAAAGGGGCAGGGACAAGAAGATGCACCTGAGCTACCTCGCGAACAGGCTCAAGCTCTCGATACACGTATTCGGCCAGGAGCCGAAGACCTTCTGGGAGAGCTACGCAAAGACATGCAACGTGGTAGAGCTGGAGGGACTAACAGATATGGAGAAGAACCTCGTGACGCAGGCGCTACTGCAGCGGATAATAGAGGAGTTCAAGAGCGACAGCCGGGTTAGGCTATACATCTCTCTGGATGACGCCTACCAGGCTCTTGGAGATGAATACAGCAGGGAGAGCCTCATAGCAAAGATAGTGAGGGAAGGCAGGAAATACGGATTCGGGCTCGTAACCTCCACGCAGCTCCTTCAGGACATGCCGGATTCGGTCATAGCGAACAGCTCGATAAAGATAATACACGGAATCCACGAACCGCAGAGCGTTGACAGGGTAAGCAAGATGCTATCACTGGGCGCGATAGAGAGAGATATCCTGTACAGCATGCCGACCGGATCTGCATTTGTCTATGACCAACTGAGGTCGCAAAATGAGAATTTTAAGATAGCATATGTGCAGATTGACAGATTGAGCGATGCAGAAATAGGTGAATTTGGGACAAAAGTAGGGAAGATTGACATTGGAGAGATAGAAGAAGCCAAGCCAAGAGGAAGCAAAAGCATCTTTGATGAATTGGAATTGCCCTCAGTGGCGATTTACAGGTTCATTTTGGCATTGAGGGACGCGGGAGACATCTCTAAAGCTCACAAACTGCTGAAAGAAAGGGGATGGATAACAAGCGACACTACTATATATGGCAACAGGTCCAAGCCGTCGCTGCTTGCAAGGGCAAAGGCATTTGGATATGTTGACGAGTACGGAAAGCTGACTTCAAAAGCGCAGGAGATAATAGAAAGTAAGCGCATAATAGGAAAACAGGGAATATACAAAGGCAGCGAAGAGCACATCACACTTATGAAAGAGACTATATCTTCAATACAGAATAGGGGCAATCTTGCCTTTACTCTAAACGCCAAAGATAGTTTTGATATCGGAGAATTTAGTCCTGAAGATGGTGCGAAGAATATCTGGGATCTAAAGGGGCTTAGAATCTATGAGATACAGAATAATATACTGAAAGAAGAGATAGCTAAAGGCGTTGAAAAAGCGCGAAAATATCATGGCAAACTTATTTTTGTTGTGGCGGGGGAGGCACTTGCCAAAAAGCTAAAAGAGATCACAAATGAGGAAGTCATCTTTCATAAGCCGACTTCTCATGTTCCGCCTTGATATCGCGTCCTGGCATTCCCATCATACTCACGATACTTGTTCCAGCAATAATTTGCTCCTTGAAATTCATCAGTTCCAGCAACCTTTCTTGATCAAATTTGTATTTTTTGACAAGTTGGTTCCAAATTTTCAGTTCATTCTTGTGTATCCAGCTAAGTGAAACAAAAATTACATCTATGATATCTTCAAACCGGCGCTTATCTGCTTTATAGTCGGCAAGATTAACTATGGTGTCAAAATAACCCATAAAATAATCGATTAAAAAATCTTTGGCTAATACCTCTGTACTTATCTTGTTGAGGAAATCACTGCTGTCTGAAAGAAGGGTGTAGTTTTTTGCATATTTTTTAAGC
>JAGWHG010000065.1 GCA_028866975.1 Microcaldota archaeon
CGAAGATAAACAGCATCGGGATAAAAGAGATGCTGCAGGAAAAGGAGGGCGTTGAAATAGACGGCGAACGGATTGCGATCGTAAAGGCTGGGCACATACTTGCAGTAAAGACGAACATCCCTGATAAGGATAAAAGGGAACAGGACCGAATTGATATCGTTGTCCTAAACGAGATAGTAAGAGGGGAGGATGCGCTGGCGGTGATTGCATAAGGATTTTGGTAGTAAGCGACATACACTTCGAGACAGGCAGCGAGAGGTTCCACGACGCAGGACACGACCAGTTGGTGGCACTAAACTGGCTGCTTTCTACAATAGACTACGCCAGAGCAGAACAGGTGATAATGCTCGGAGACCTCGGCAGGGGCTGGGACACGCAGAGCTGGCAGATGCTGACTGACAAAGCGAAGGTAAATGCGATCTATGGGAACCATGATGACGTTTACATGATGCAGAGGCTGCTAAACGCTGACCGCTGCAAGGTACAGCTCGGAGATGGGGAGATAGTAGAGATTGGCGGGCTCAGCTTCGGCTTCATAAACGGGATCGCCTCCAAAACGGGCAGGGAAAAGAACTTCGTGCCAAGAAAGACGCCGGAGGAGTTCAGAAAAATAAGCATGGGGCTTAAGGGGGTAGACTTTTTGTGCACCCACGAGAGCCCGATTGTGGAGATCTACAAAAACCGCATGCAGAGATCCCCAGGAGTTGAGGCCATGAACTATGCGATACATGCGGCAATGCCGAAATTCGTGCTCAGCGGCCACCTCTCCTTTAGCCCATACACCGCCTACCCGACCATCGCGCTGCCGCAGACGGTCAACATAAGGGTGGAGAGCAGCCAAAAGCACAGGGGCTTTGCCGTCATAGACAGCACTGCAAATACAATAGAGCTCCATGTCGACAAAGAGAGGAGGGGAACGCTACAGATGCCTGATGGCAACAGGACCATGGACATGGTGGCAAAGGACGCTGCCAAGATCACTACGGCTGATTTCGGCGAGCTGTTTAGGGACAGGGCGAAGAAAAATGCAGCCAAACTTGGCATGCAAAAGCCCAAGCTGACAGCAAAGTAGCGAGCCGCTCGGTCCTTTTTATTTCTATACTGCGATTAGCTAATCCTATGGGAAACATAGCGGTGCTATCGCACAATGCGGACATGGACGGAGTCGGGGCTGCGGCGATGCTCAAGATAAAATACAATATACCATCTAGCAGGCTCTTCTTCTCCAGCTACAATAAAGAGGACATTCTCTACGCGCAGCGCAAGCTCAAGAAATTCTATGGCGGGAATTTCATACTGTTCATAACAGACCTCAGCCTAAACGACCCTACGATTCCGGTGTGGAAGAAGTTGATCAGGGGTGTAAAGGCCATGGGCGGCAGCGTCTTTTGGTTCGACCACCACCCATGGAGCAATAGGGCCATAGGGGAGATTGCGTCGCTGTGCGATGTTGCGATAGTGGGTGAGAACAAGTTCTGCGCAACCGAGATAACCAAAAAAGAGATAGAGCTCAACACGCCGTTTGCGGAAGAATTCGCAAAGGTTGTGCATTACTCAGATTTCAATCTGCGGCCAGACACCGCCAAGCGCCGAAAATACGTAAAGACTTATGCGCTAAGCATAACGTCATACACGAAGTCAAAGTCCAACGACAGCATACAAAAGAGCCTACGGCACATCGCAGACGTTGTCGCGTCGCGCAGGTTCGTAGACGCAAGAATGCTTGCGGCATCGAGAAGCTTTGAGAAGAAGAACACTGCGAGGATAAATAAGATGCTAAAGAAGCTTTATCTGATCGGCAGCAAGATCACCATAGGTTTTGCAATCGGGGTGCAAACTACGCAGGCGTGCGGCGCGGTGATAGAGAAATCAGGCAGGGACATCGGCATTGTAATTGATATGAAACAGAAGAAGGGAAGCATACGCAGCAAGAGAAGCGATATCTCCGGCCTTGCAAAGCGCCTCGGCGGCGGAGGCCATCCACATGCTGCGGGATTCGAATTCAATACCGCAAACAAGGAATTGATAATAGACAAAATACGCAAAGAGGCATCTAAGCTATAGTGCCAAAGCCAGACAGCCTCCATCTCTGGGCAAAGTTTCTCAGTATTGATATCTTCGCGTTCTTGTCTGCGCAGACAGGCCTCTTAAGATCAACTTCTAGCGTGTTCTTCTTTGCGACCTTTATGTAGCCGACCGTCGTTGCCGTGCCAACGCCAAGAATCACCGGCTCATTTTCGCGAAATGCCTGCTTTGGAATGTCGTCTCGGTTGAGCAGCGTGTACTTGAGTGTAAGGGAATTTACAGTAGGCGGCAACTTGCCGACGTGGCCTATTAGGCTGCCGACTAGGCTGTCGGTCTTTGTGAAGGCAGGATCCATCGTGGTGCCGATCGCAACCAGTCCGCCGGCGACTGCCTCCGTGAGCTTATCCCCCGAGGAGAGGCTCTCTATCGTGGTTATTATCGGCTCGTAGGATTCCTTCTTCGTCTTGTCCCTCGTGGTGTTTATCCCCGGCCTTATCTCAATTTCGTCCCCTATCTTGAACTTGCCCCGAACTATAGAGCCGCCAACCACTCCGCCGACAAGATTTTTTATCGGAGTCCCTGGCTTGTTGACATCAAAAGACCTTGCAACGTACATCAATGGATCGGAAGTTGTGTCGTGCTTTGGCGCCTCCATCTTGGCTATCTGCTCTAGCACCGCGTCTACGTTTATGTTCTTGTTGGCCATGACAGGTATGATCGGCGCATTTTCTATCGTGCTGCCCTTGAGGAACTTTCTTATCTGCTCGTAGTGAACCTTTGCCTTCTCCTTGCCGACTATGTCTACCTTCGTCTGCACTATTATTACGTTGCTTATCTTCAGCGCGTTTATTATCATCAAATGCTCTTTGGTCTGAGGCATGGGGCATGGCTCTG
>JAGWHG010000066.1 GCA_028866975.1 Microcaldota archaeon
CATATGTATAACTGATATAAAAGCCTTACGCAATTTTTATAATTTTTATAAGAATTGGTGCTCAATCACCCTGTAAGTCTATTTATACTTTTATTTCGTTAGTAAATTGCGTGGTTTCTTGATCAGCGCACAGTACGTCAGGGAGAACCTTGACGCAATAAAAAACTCGATGAAGAAGCGTCAGTTAGAGTTCGATCTAAACAAGATCCTGATCCTCGACGAGCACTGGCGCACTCTTAAGACCGACACGCAAAAGCTCCAGGAGAATCTGAACAAGTCGAGCATCAAGATTTCCGAACTCAAGAAGAAAAAGAAGGACGAGGAAGCAGAAGAGGTCAGAAAGGAGCTAATAGAGGTAAAGAAGAAGATCGCAGAGAACTTGCAGGTGCTTGAGGATCACGAGCGGCAGATAAATGAAATCCTCTGGAACATGCCAAACACGCTTCACGAATCGGTCCCGTATGGCAAGGACGAGGGCGGGAATATCGTCGTCAGAAAATTCCTAGAGCCGAAGAAGAGGCAGGCCAAGGGCCACGAAGAGGTGCTCACGAAACTTGGCATGCTAGACATCGAGCGGGCGGCAAAGACCGCAGGGGCGAGGTTCTACTATCTCAAAGGAGACCTTGTCATGCTAGATTATGCGCTGCTGCGCTTCGCTTTGGATATTTTGGCGAGAAAGGGTTTCACCCCAGTAGAACCGCCTTACATGATGCGGGAGAAGCTCTACAGGGGAGTGACAGCGCTTGGGGATTTCGACGATGTATTATACCGCGTTGGCGGAGGGGAGGACAACGATAATCTGAGGCTGATTGCGACATCTGAGCACTCCATGGCCGCTATGCACAGCGACGAGGTCCTCGATAAGTCAAAGCTGCCGCTGAGGTACGCTGGCATAAGCCCCTGCTTTAGGATGGAGGCCGGCACCCATGGCAAGGACACAAAGGGAATATATCGGGTGCACCAGTTCAACAAGGTCGAGCAATTCGTTTTCTCTAGGCAGGAGGACTCGTGGGCGATCTTTGAGGAGCTGATCAAAAACCAAGAAGAGATATTTAAGGAGCTCAAGATACCTTATAGGATACTCAACATGTGCACAGGAGACATCGGGGTGGTAGCTGCAAAGAAGTACGACCTCGAAGCGTATCTTCCGACGCAGGACAAGTACGGCGAGATGGGATCGTGCTCTAACTGCACGGATTGGCAGTCGATGAGGCTCAACATAAGATACGACGATGGCGAGGAGAGGAAGTACGTGCACACGCTCAATGCCACTGCTGTGCCGACAAGCAGGCTTATTGTCGCAATCGTGGAGAACTACGCAAATGACGATGGCACGATAACTGTTCCTGAAGCCCTTGTCCCATATCTAAACAAAAGGAAGCTAGGATAGCTATCCTTTTACTTCTTTTACAACCAATCATAGTTGGTAGGAATGAAGAACGAATACAGCTTGATAAAAGAGGTGAAGCGCCTAAGGTCGATTCGCGGTAGTGGAACCGAGCTTGTCACCGTTTACATGCCTGCCGGCAGCCAGCTCTACGACACCGTTGGCAAGCTAAAAGAAGAGCTCAACCAGTCGGGAAACATAAAATCAAGCAGCACGAGAAAGAACGTGCAGGCCGCCATAGAGAAGATACTTGGCTATCTGAGGCTTTATCGTGAGACGCCCAAGAACGGCATGGCGATCTTTTGCGGCAACATCTCCAAGGTGCCCGGCAGGGAGGACATCGAGCTCTTCTCGATCGAGCCGCCGTTCCCTCTCAAGGTGAGCGTCTATCGGTGCGATTCTGACTTCATGCTAGAGCCCATAGAGGAGATGATAAGCGCAAAGGACACTTTTGCCCTCGTCGTCATGGACGGAAGGGAGGCTACGATAGCTACGCTCAAGGGGCCGCAGATAAGGATAGTTCGAAGGCTCAATTCGATGGCGCACGCAAAGGTGAGGAAGGGAGGGCAATCGGCAAGGAGGTTTGAGAGGCTAAGAGAGGAGGGAATTGAGGATTTCCACAAGAGGATAGGGGGGAGCGTCAACGACCTATTTGCGCAGAGCGACTTTAAGATCAAGGGGCTAATAATCGGCGGGCCTGGGCCTGCAAAGGAGGGGTTTGCAAAGTCCGGAACGCTAAACTATCAAGTCAAGGTCCTAGGGGTCTACAACACCGGCTACACAGACGAATACGGCCTGCACGAGCTCGTGGAGTCTGCAAAAGAGCTGCTGCAAGAGCAGGAGGCCTCAAAGGAACGAACCATAATAGATCGCTTCATGCACGAAGTTGCGCGAAACGGCCTTGCTGTGCACGGCTATGGCAAGACGCGCGATGCGGTCGAGAGCAAGCAGGCGGACATGGCGATAATAAACATGAACCTAGACCTCTACGAGGAATTCCGCAAGAACAGCAATGACCAGACGGTGATTGTCGTCTACAAGATAGACCGAACCGAGCTGAAGGTGCCGGTGTTTGCAGAGGACGTCACGACAGGGGAGAAGAACCCTGCGATAGAACAGATTGTGCACGCGATAAACAAGTCTGTCGAGGAGGCGGGCATTGCCCCTGCAGAGGCTAGCAAGCTCTACAAGAAGCTCTGCGACCTCTGCCCGGTGATGATGGAGCAGAGGGATGCCGTAGAGGAGCTGATCAAGAAGGCAGAAGAGGGGGGCGTTACTGTGGAGTTCGTCTCCGGCGAGAGCTCGTTTGGAAAGCAGTTCCTCATGGGCTTTTCCGGGATAGGAGCCATACTACGATACAAGTAGTGGTTTAGAAAATGCCGGAATGCTTGCGGGCCTGCTTTTGCTTATTTTGTACGAATAGAAGTGCAGGTAGTATTGTAAGTATCTTGCTAAGCGAGTTGAGCACCGCGCCGTAAAAGAATATTGCAGAATTGTCGGTATGGGCA
>JAGWHG010000067.1 GCA_028866975.1 Microcaldota archaeon
CGTAACCAAGGTCGATCCTTCATTTCTTGCCGTTATAAAACAGCGCGAGGAGCTCAAGGCAAAGCTCTCAGGCATAAAGCACAAGATAGGGGTGTACAGCGCAAAGGGCGGCGTGGGAAAGACGACAACATCGGTCAATCTTGCATACGCGCTCCATTCAATGGGATACAAAGTCGGGATACTCGATGCCGACATAGACACGCCGAACGTCACGTATTTCGTGGGCTACAATGGCGTGCCCCCAAGGGACTACCCCCTCAAGCCGATCGAAGTAAATGGCGTTAAGATAATCTCCACGGCGATGTTCTTCCAAGACCAGGGCAAGCCGATAATTTGGAGGGGCCCGCTGCTCACAAAGATGCTCAAGGAATTTTTCGCAGACACGCTGTGGGGCGATCTAGACTACCTAATAATCGATTTGCCGCCAGGGTCAAGCGACGCCCCGCTAACCATAATGCAGCTCATCCCGCTCGACGGATTCGTACTTGTGACCACCCCGCAGCACATCGCAGCGCTCAACACGATAAAATCGGGCACCATGGCAAAGAAGTTCGGCTTTGCGCTGCTTGGAGTCATAGAGAACATGTCTGATGGCGCACCAAGGGGCGCAAAGGAGGTCGCAGACGCTCTTGGCTGCGAGGTATTGGGCAGCATAAAAAGCGACCAAAGGCTTGGCGAGCTTGCAGACAATGGCAGGATCCCTGTCCTCGAATCAGGCGAGTTCAAACAAGCATTTATAGATATAATAAAGAAATTCATACAGTAAATCGGGGGTTTGATGGCTGAGCCGTTTGCCGACCTTCTCAAAGAGTCGGCCATTTTCGTAAACAGAGACGCACTTTCACCACACTTCATGCCAGACCATCTCCTGTTTCGAGACAAGCAGATATCGTCTATCGTCAAGGCGCTGACCCCGTCGCTAAAGGGGGAACGGGGAAGGAACCTATTCATCTATGGCAAGACGGGCACAGGGAAAACCTCGAGCGTTAAGTACGTAATAGACGAAGTCAAGAAGCTGGTAACCGTCAAGGCAAAGATATCTTATGTGAACTGCAGGATTTACAACTCAAGGTACAGGGTGCTGAGCAAGATAATCAGCGACCACCTTCCAAACTACGCAAAGCGCGGCTACGGGCTTGTCGACATCTACGAGAGGCTGATGAATTGGGTCGAGGAGGACGGCAAGGTTTTGATAGTGGTGCTCGACGAGATCGACATGGTAAAGGACCTCGACGACCTCATATACACGCTCACAAGGGCGAACAGCGACATAAAAAGCGGCGGCATAACGATAGTCGGCGTGTCAAACAAGATCTCATTCAAAGAAGAGCTCGATCCAAGGAGCCTCTCGACGCTCTATGAAACCGAACTTGTCTTTCCCCCATATAATTCCAACGAGCTGCTCGCCATAATGCAGCAGAGGGTCGCGCTGGGCCTCAAGCAAAACGTAATCGAGCAGGCAGCGCTCAACCTTGCCGCGGCAATATCAGCAAGAGAGAGCGGCGACGCAAGGTTTGCACTTAAGATACTATCAAGGGCGGCGGAGATATCTGATGAGAAGAGGCTGAATAGGATAACGACAAAGGAGGTGGAGGAGGCATCGAAGTCTGCAGAGGAAGAGATCGCATACGAGCTTGTCAGCACGCTGCCAGAGCACCAAAAGCTTGTCATCTACGCGATCGCGCTGCTCACAATGCAGGGCAGCCGCTACAAGAAGCTCACAGAGGGCACAGAGACGTACCTGTTCAGCGGGGAGGTGTACGACAAATACGCAGCGATATCAAATTCGCTAAGCAAAGAGCCAAAGAGCTCAAGATGGTATCGCAAGTACATCTCAGATCTAGAAATGCAGGGGCTCATCAACACATACGAGTCAGGCAAAGGAATACGCGGCCACACAAAGCTGATAAAGCTCGCCTACTCGCCAGAGAAGATAAAAGGTACGGTCGAGAACGGCCTCTTCAAGGAGAGCGAGGCGGAGGGCAAAGCGCAAGCACAGGAGTAGATTCGATGCAATATATCGACATCGTCAACTTTTCCGGGCCGATAGACAAAGAGCTGCAAAAGCGGTTGGGTTTCAGCAAGATCCTCACAAGCGGCGACGTCGATGTAATCGATGCCCCCAACAAGCAGACAAAAAAGCAGTTTCTCATAAACAGCACGGTTCCCAACGTAGTGTACAATCTAATGAAGGCGAACAACGCAATCGGGCTACTAATTGACGGTAATGGGGTCGATGCGAAGATGCTAGCAAAGGTAAGCGATGCGGGCAAGCTTTTGGTGTTCAACGCCTACTATCTCACAATAAGCGAGCGCGACAGGATCGGCAAGATACACAAGATGCGCAAAAACTTCCGAAACGCCGCCAAGCTCAAGGCGAAAATGGCAATAGTCACGCTCGCGCCAAACGAGGACTATCTAATGTCCTCAATACAGCTGCTGGAGGTTGCAAACCTTATAACGCTCAACGATGCAGCAGCGAAGAAAATGGTCTCAACAATAGGTGAAACGCTCAATGATACTAAAGCGTAAGAACAGGTACGTGCTCATCGAAGCTTCCAAGCCGCTCGACGCTACCGACAGGGACACATGGTCCGAAATCCGCGCAGAGATGCTCAAGTTCCTAGGCGAGAAGGCGTACGTTGATGCAAATCCCTTCCTGGTGGGACAGGTAGATGGCAGCAGGTTCATATTTCGGGTATCTAGAAACACAGAGCGGCAGGTGATACTTGCGCTTGCTTTCATAAAGAGGGCAAAAGCTTTGCAAGTGGGCTTTTATACCCTCAAAACATCAGGCACCATAAAGGCGCT
>JAGWHG010000068.1 GCA_028866975.1 Microcaldota archaeon
TGGCGCGCAATTCCTGGGCGTGGGCTTCGCTCGCAAGGCGCTCTATAAATTTCTTGTCTTCGACCAGTATGCGGTCCACGATTTTCCTTATAAAATCTCTCATTTTACCAATTTTTTAAGGGCAGCTTCAACTTGCTCCGCGTTAAATCTATTGGTTGCAACGTCATATATTAACTCTTCTGTATTAGCGTCGCCTTTTATACTCCTGCCATTTGCGACTAGGAAAGTCTTTGCCGCCAAATATGCTGTTCTCTTATTTCCTTCTAAAAATGGATGCAGGTTTACTATATAAAAGAGCAGTAGTGCTGCGCCTTCAATGACGTCTTTTGATTCGCTTAATTTTGCAACTATAAATTCCAAGTTGCCCGTATTGATAACTGTCCCACTCTCACCTATATCTTTATTCATCTGTATGATTTCTTCTTTTCTCAATTTTTCTATACCATCACGCATCAACATGAGTGGGCGCCGAGTCGCCCGATTGCTACAGATCCACGCTGAAGTACTGCCATTCCACGCCCTTCTCAGAGGCATAGACGTGCAGATCGTACCGCTTCTTCATCCCACCTTTGTGGTACTCCTTGCACAGCGCAACCAACTGCACAACCTCTCCTACGAGATCTGCAACCCTTGCGCTAGCAGCGTCTTCCGGTTCCGTTGAGAGAGCCTCGGACATCATCTCCCACAGCACCTCGCGCAGCTTGAGTTCCGTGCTTCCGCTATACTTTACACTAAGGCTCATTGACACCACCCAGAATCTGCGACGAACCACAGTCCATCGTTGCCGCTTTCTATAGCGCTGGCATACGCTTATCCGTAAGGGTGCGTTGCCAATCTATCATATAAAAGTCTGCCGCAAAAAAACCGACTTTTTTACTGCGTTGCTTAAATATCACGGAGCATGGAAGGTAAGTTGCACGCAAGGCTCGTGCAACACCCAGAACAGCGGGGCGGTGAAAGCCGCCCCGTAACAGAAGAATCTTCTGGGTCCAAAACGAACCTATACAAATTGTTTAAATATCTTTGAAGCGTTAATTAATCATGGCTGGGACAGTACGTGAAGTTGGAAAGAAATTCGCATGGACGCTGAACCTGTTCAAGGACGCGCTTAGGGGCAGAAACGATCGGGACCTTGAGAAGTTTGCAGAGCTTACCATCACTAGAAGGAAGTGAACATCAAGCGCTGAAAGTAGCTTTTATATATTATTCCTGAGCATTCTATTTGCTCATTCGGGGGTATACATGTTCGAGCTCAAAATAGACAATGCAAAGTACTGGAGGGACTGCGTAGAGGCGATAGTCAACCTAGTTGACGAGGGGTCATTTAACATATCAAAGGACGGCATAACCCTCAAGGCGATGGACCCTTCCGGGATATCAATGGTCTCTTTCAACATGCCAGCAAAGGCGTTCGGCAAGTTCACAGTGGAGAAGAACGCTGTAATCGGCCTCAACCTCGATAACCTGAGCAAGGTCCTCTCAAGGACAAGGGACAACGAGGCGCTTCTGATGAAGGAGAGTGAGGGCAAGATCACGCTTGAATTCGTAGGGCCTAGCGCTAAGAGAAGGTACAAGCTCCCGCTGATTGATGTTAGAAAGAATGTCGAAAAGGAGCCCAACGTTGACTTTGATGTAAGCGTAGAGGTTTTGGGCGAGCCGCTCAAGGACATAATCAAGGACGCATCGCTCATTTCCACTTACATCTCGTTTAGGGCCGCTAAGGATCAGATGATGATAAGCGCCAGGGGCGACTCTGGAGAACTTGAGGAGAGCCACGAAGTCGATGGCAATGTCGTCAAGAAGCTAAGTGCAAAGGCGAACGCAGACGCTGTATTCAATTTGGAATACTTAGAAAACATGATCAAGTCCTGCCCGATGGGCAACCAGATAAACGTCTGGCTAAAGAGCAACGAGCCGCTCAAGCTCAGCTACAATATAGGAGACGCGCAGATAACTTATTTCCTTGCTCCATACATGGAATCATGATGCAGATTGATGAGGCAAAATTGGAATTTGCCTACAAGTACCCTTTTTCTTCTCAGGCAAAGGAGGTAATAGGATCGATAGTCAGCGAGAAGATCGAGCAAAAGTACCTAAATGCCGGCTTGGTGAGAGTCAAGCAGGCATTCGAAGACTCTGCAATTCCATTCACCAAGGCAATCGGCAGCGAGATGAAGCTCACGTACCTTGTAAGCTATGTTTATGCAAGGATGCTGGTGAGCGCCGTGGCGCCATCACCTGCGAACTCTTTCCTCGTCGGAAGGTATGCGATAGCCGAGGCAAAAAGGGTTGGCGAGGCGCTTGGCGAGGATACGATGCAGAATTTGCAGAAACTAGCAAAGGAGCTTGGAGTAAATTTCAATACCGAAACTGACGGCTTCTCCCTTCCGTTCTATGAGTATCTGAACGTCGAGCCTAGGACCAACAGGGAATACGCGCTGATACACCAGCAGATAAAGCAGGGCATCGTCTATCTGCCAAAAAACAAGCTGGTGCGCATCATAGAGGAGGCTGCGAAGAGGAATATAATGAAAGGGTTGCCAATCGAACCTCGCATGCTGCCCAAGGAGATAATCGATGCAGCCAAGAAGATTGCGGTTCCAAAGCCCAAGATATCGGCACTTGCTGCTGGCGGCGGCAAGGGGTATGAGTGGATAGAGAAGTTGCTGCAAGTTCCGCTGCCAGATTTTAGGCACAGGGCCGTAAACCTAATTCTTGCGCCGTATTTTGCCAATGTCAAGAACCTTGAGATTGACCAAGCTGTCAGTGCGATAATGGAGTACATAGAGAAATGCAAGACA
>JAGWHG010000069.1 GCA_028866975.1 Microcaldota archaeon
TATTAAATTTAAAACAATTTTTCCTATTTTGTGCCTGTGGCGCCATTTACCAATCCTTAATAGTCTTGTCAAGCATCTTATTAGAGACCTATATGGATACACTGGTCATCGGCTACATCTTCACCACAGTTCTTGCGATAGCACTGGTGTCTCGCGTCGCATCCCTCTTCCTTACCCGCAAGGACCTGAAAAATGCACTAACCGACAGGATAAATCTCTACACTATTATCGCACTCGCCGCAATCGTTGTGTTCTTCATCGTCTTTTCCCTACTGTACGTCACCCCTATCGAGCAGCTCTACTTCGATGAGAACATCTACCAGGGCATAGCCCTGAATATACTGCAGCACGGCAACGCCGTGTGGTGCCAGTACGGCACCGGCCTTGTGCAGACATGCTTTTCCAATGCAATCTACCATGACCTGATAGGATATCCCTTCCTGATTGCCATCGCATTCGGTATCTTCGGTGTCGGGGTTGCGACTGCCTATGGCCTGCAGCTGCTCATCGGCGTCCTCTCGATTGTGTTCATGTTCCTCCTTGCCTCACTTGTGTTCGAGCGCAAGGACGCAGCCGTTGCCTCCACGCTGGTGCTGGCGCTCATTCCGCAGCTCTTCATCTGGTCACGTACGCAGGCAATACCAGACCTTGCGCTGATGACCTTCTCGACAGCTACGTTCTTCTTGTTCGTCTTGTTTGCAAAGCAGCCAAAACTGAGCCGTTTCATCCCCTTTGCAAGCGCCCTGACCTTCACAATCTACATGAGGATCGAGGGCATACTGCTGCTGCCGATATTTGCAATCCTCTTCTTCTTCTATGGGGAGGAAGGCGTAATCCATACGGCCAAGCACAGGCTCAAACTCCTCATTCATGCGATAAACAACAACACCAAGGTCCTCCTTGCGCTTCTCTTCTTCTTCGTGCTGATCGTTCCTGACCTGTACTATCTTAGCATGCAGGCAGCAAACCCCTCCTACGGGCAGGACTATACCGGCCAGCAGGTGTTCTCAATTGCAAACTTCCAAAACAACATAGGATCCAATGTGCAGTTCTTCTTGGGGACCTACAATGCGGTATCATATTTCCCGCTCGTATTTCCTGTAGAGACAACCATTCTTGCGATTATTGGCGTAGTATTGCTGTATTTCAGCAAATACAAGAATAGGATCGGATTGCTACTACTCCCAATCGTATGGATAGGTGCATTCCATCTCTTCTACGACTTCTTCTACGCAGGTGCATCCACCTTTGGGGTGGATGATCGGTTCATGCTCCAAATTGTGCCCGGACTTGCCCTGCTTGCAGGTTTTGCTATCTCCGAGATAGGCCGTATCGCAGGCACCCTGTCCAAGCGCAAGCTCGTGGGGTATGCGGCATCAGCCCTTGTTGCAATGGTCCTAGTCGCCTATCCCTTCTATACCCTCATACCAAACATAACGCTCACTCCCTCGCAGATGCCCCAGCAGAGCGTCATACACGATGCTCTGGGTTTCTTCTACGCAAACTACAACAGCGTCCCTGCCAACTGCCTAGTCTACAGCTTCACGCCTGACCTTTGGTATGAATTCAATCGCAGCGCCGCCCAGATAAGCTATCTGGGCTCGACCGACCCGCAGTTCCTAAACAACACCAAGAGCTATAGCTGCAAGGTGATCGATTACGGCTATTGGTGCAGCGTCCCGCCCTATAAGGACACATCGTGCAAGGGGTACTTTAGCAGCTACAACCTTGTCCCATTGGCAACGCATAACAACACAGCAAAGGGCGAGAACTTTGGGTTCTATGAGATAGTGAACAAGACAGGCTGATAGTTTAATAACTTTCCATGCAATCCCTTATTAGGGCGATCAAATGGGTGCAGGACTGATAATCGGAGGGGTCATCATCATACTTGCGATAGTGGTCGTCATCGGGATTATCTTCTTTCCCAACGCCGCCAGCGGAACCCTGAAGAATGTCGGCGGCAACGCCCTCAAAAATGTCGGAAGCGGCATCCTTAGTTCAGTGGCAAACGATACCTCCCATATTACATCTAGTGCAGCGGCCTCGAATGCGTCAAGCCATGCGGCCACAAATAGCAATCAAAGAACGCCAGTCGAGCAGACATTGGCCATAACAGGGGATTCAGAAGCGCAGAACCTAACAATAGCAAACTACACCTCGGTCGACATAACCGGGAATAGCGACACGTTCAACGTGCGCATAGCTGCCCCCTGGATCGTGCACTTTAGCATAACCGGGAACAACGATGTGGTGAACTTATTTGGCGGCAATGCGACCATTGCCATAACAGGGAACTCGAACCTTGTGACCACCAAGGGAACGAGCGTCGCCTCCACTGGCAGCATAACGGGCGTAAACAACCAGATATCATAGATATCTAGACAAAACCCTCAGCCAAATCCTAGTAATAAACGAATAATGCACTCGTCTATTTAAACCAGGAAATCGCATCTTTACCGATAATATGGCCAAGCTTAAGCAGCCGCACGGCAAGCTCACCGAGATCGAGGCAGCTAGGGGATTCAGGGGCTTTTTGAGCAAACTGGAAGAGAGGGAAGAGACGGTAAAAGTTGTTAGAGAGATCATAAATCAGTTGGAAAATTTTGGATACATTGGCGAGATAAAGAGCGGCTACTCCCTAGATCTCGCCCACTGGTTGCCGGAAGACCCGATATTCATCAGCACGATAAGGGACCTGAAGTGCGATACGATACCGGCAATGGTGATGTATTTAGACCAATGCAAAGAGCAAAGGATGGCAACAAACGA
>JAGWHG010000006.1:0-19762 GCA_028866975.1 Microcaldota archaeon
TGCCGAACTCTTCTATTGCGTTGCCCACCAGCTTTGTAACAGCATTTTCGATGACCTGCTGCGCCATATAGGAGAACTGCTCCCTCGGCATCGACCATGCAATCCTATCGAGCATGTCGTACTGGCTCACCGGCCCGTACTTTGCGCGTATGTCGATCCCATCAACCGTGAAGAAGTCCTTTAGCCGGTTCTTTTCGAACGGGAACGGGAAGGAATAGTCTGCCATCGCCATTACCTTCCCCTCGTCTTCGAGCTCTCGCATGCCGACTATGTTTGTGACCTGTTCAAAGAACCTCCCAAGCGAGTTCCTGGCAAGTATCGCCTTTTGGCGAGCAAGCCTTCCCTTTCTTAGAGTGCTCACCGAACCGCTCAGGCCATCGCCCAGGCCATCTAGCGTAACGATTAGAGCATCGCCAAATCCGCATGTGAATGCAGCAGTCGCCGCATGCGCAGTGTGGTGGTCGACGAGGTGCATTTTGTAATTCTCAAAGCCAAGCTCGCGCAGCTGCCCTGCAACTATGTTCTTGCTTATCGTCCTGCACAATGGCCAGGTGCCTGCGGATGTCAGCGCGTACTTTAGCTTGTGGTTGAACGCCTCCATCCTGGGTTTTAGCATCTTTCGCCTCCTGAACTGATAGTAGTACTCCTTCGAGTAGGGCATAATGCGCTCAAGAGTCTTTGTGAGCTCTGTTGTCGCAAAGGCGATGTGCTCAACATCATCAGGCCTTATCTTGGCATAGCTCAGCGCGGCAGAGATTGCGCGGTAGGGGAACTTTATCTCAAGCTTTCTCTTTGTGAACCTCTCCTCGTTGGCAGCAAAAACGATCTTATTGTCCTCAAGGAGCGCCGCTCCCGAATCGTGCCCGTCCCATACTCCGAGAATGTACATATGATCAACTTAGTGTTTGCTGCCGATGGTCACAAAACTAGCCATGTTGCCGATTATCGTCTGATATGCCTCGCACGATGTCCAGTGCACAGGCTCGCGGCCTTCTCGAATTTCTCGCCGTGCCTCCTCTGCTTCCTTCCCTTTCCAAATCTTTCCGAGATCGTATCCGACTTCCCGTATATTCCCTATCCGCTTGTTCCACATTATCGAGGGGTACACATTGCCCCAGCTGTCTAAGTAAAGCGAGGCATCAAGGCTCCTGCTCCGCATCGGAACCTTGCCAGTCTTGGCATAATTGACCAGCCCCTTAAGGAACGTGTCTTCTATGATCTGTATCGGGTTGAGGTCTCTTTTCCTCTTGCTGACTACGGATGCTATCTCATCTGAAAGCGAGTTCCTATTGTCGACAAGTATGCCACCGTCGGTCGTATGGTAATAGTTTTCAGACATCTGGCCTAGGTTTATGTGGAAATCGTTGTATGTAATGTCTGGTATCTCCATCTTGACCGACTCAAATGTCTTTTGGAACTGGCCCTGGTTCTGCTTTATTATCGTGTAGCCGAAGACAAAGAAGAGGTTCGGGTGAGTTTTCTTTAGCTCCCTAAGCCTCTTGAACAGAGCTATCGCCCTGTCATAATTGCCCGGTATTCCGCGTATCGAGTCGTGCAGCTCCCTAAAGCCGTCAAGGCTCACGGTTATCGCGATCTTGGGTATACCAAGCTCTAGCATCTCGGTTATCTTTTTTATCTCCATGTCAAGGTTGCACAGCGAGTTTGTCGGCATCGTGAGCATGTAAAGGCCCTTTGAGGTCTCCTTGAACGCCCTTGCCACCTCGACTATGTCGCTTCTAAGAAACGGCTCCCCTCCTGTTAGCTGTACCCACTTGAAATAGCTGTTCTTCGCCGCGAACTCTTTTATTTCATCCAATGAGAGTTCACCTTTGGGCTTTATGTCCCATATGTTGCACATAACACAGCGCGACTGGCACCAAAATGTTATTGCAAAATTGAGCTTGTAAGGTTTTGACAACCTACCGAAATTGCTCTGCAACCCAGTAGCTGCTATGCCGAGAGTCTTAGCAACCTCCACTCATGCACCATATATCATGCTCTGTCGAGATTTAAATACTTTTAGCAGTGGCGCCAAAACAAAACCTGAGTCAAGTATTTAAAACGCCCAAAGGCTATCAATATGGTAATCCAATGAACGACGCCAACAAGGTCAAGAATATCACCTCTGTAGCGGAGACGCACAAGCGCGATTTCAAGAGGGAGCTAAGGAATGGCCTTATCAAAATCGGGATAAGCGCAGCAATAGTGCCATTTGCGATAAAAGGCTTTCAGGCAGGAGCTGAATTGGATGGCAATTACAACCATGCAAAAGACGCCCTGATGTCAAAAGTATACCAGGTTATCTACTCCGGCCTTTTGCACAAAGATGTTGGCATGACAAATGCAGTCAACGTCCTCACAAACAACGGGATAGACGGCAATGCTATACTCAGTCCCATTGCAAACGCCACAGTGCTGGCAAACGACGCCATGGGCAAGATTACCGATGTCATCTCCAGTTACGACACGCCGCAAGGAGTTTCTGATCTTGCAAGTCAGTTTAACACCCCTGCACTCCAGTACATATGGTCCAAGACTGGAGAGTACCTAATGCAGCATGCGATGCTAGACAACACCGGGGGCGGGTTGTTTGGAGGCGCGCTGGCTGGAGTATTCACCGCAGTCGGCATTGGCATATGGAGCAAGTGGAATTTTGAAAAGGCATCAGGCTTCTTCAAAGACTGGAGAAAGGCCATCAAAGAGTTGAAAGGCCAAGCAAGGCAATGAGCATAACCACCCTAAGCGTTTGCCTACACCACAATGCACAGTGTGTTACGGTATTTTAATCCTCTATGTCCATCCATGATAGGATGGATTTCCTATCCGCGCTAGCGCTGGACTTAGCCGCTTCCTGGACAAGGATACTAGTTGCGCTGTTTGCGTCTATAGTTTTTGGCATACTGGTCGGAATCGCCGCTGCGACCAGCAGGGTGCTTGAGCGGATCATACTGCCGATTCTGGACATACTGCAAACGATACCGATACTCGGCTTCTTTCCGATAGTGATCTTCCTTGTAGTGTCCTATATCCCGGGATACATCGGAGTTAACATCGCCGTCGTATTTTTGATCTTCACCAGCATGTCGTGGAACATTGCATTTGGCGTATACGAATCCGCCAAATCCCTCCCCCAAGAGCTGCACGAGATCGCCGCGCTGTATGGGCTATCGCCTTTGCGCAAGCTGCTTAGGATATACATCCCCTCCGCGCTGCCTCGGATCGCATACCAGTCAACCATCTCTTTTTCGATAGGCCTTTTCTATCTTGCAACCAGCGAGATATTCTCGACCGGCAGCGCGAATTTCGCCGTGACGTATGGGGTCGGCATAGAAATCGCAAGGCTTGCCGCATCTGCAGGTTCGTTCTACAACTACCTGCTTGCAATCATCGGGTTCGTAATCGCAGTGATACTGACAAGGGTTTTCCTTCTAAGGCCCTTTTCAGCTTACTCGGAGAGGTTTTCTCTTTCGCCAAACGAAAATGCAAGCGAGTCTGCAGTATTGGGTTTCTATTCGCTGATTGGCAAGATATTAATCAAGCCCCTCATGTCGCTTAGGCCCCGCAGGCCAAAAAGGCGAGTCGTCATATCGCCCAGGATCCCGCAGGCCAAAAAGCCATACAAACTCGTGCGCCACAAACACTTCGCGCACATCTACGCCCTGCTCGGAGCGCTTGTACTTGTCCTGCTTGCAATACTTCTCCTCAACACCTCGCAGCTTGGAGAAGAGATAATCGTGCTAAATGCCCTGGCAGCATCGTTTGTTCGGGTGTGGGCGACATACATAGCCTGCGCTGCGATATCACTGCCGCTAGGGATCTGCATAGCACTCTCAAAGAGAGGGTTCGAAGCCATCATGTCTGTGCTTCAGGTCCTCTCATCGATTCCGGCGCCGATTCTAATGCCTGCATTGATTGCGCTTCTTGCCGGCACCGCGTTCTTTAGCGAGGCGCTTGCGATATCGGTGATATTCATCTCGATGATATGGTACATACTTTTCAGCATGGTGTCTGGGATGAGGACGATTCCGGCATCGATATTTGAGGCCGCAAGGTCCAACAGGCTTGGATGGGTGCAGCTTTGGAGGAAGGTCTACATCCCTGCATCGCTTCCCTCGTTTGTCACAGGCTCGATAACCGCAGTCGGCGGCGCTTGGAATTCGCTGATAATAGCAGAGTACTTCACAGTCCAGTCGAACTCCCAGATGGTCGTTCTGGGCCAGGTCGGCACCGGGATAGGCAAGCTGATCGACACCGCGGTCTTTTCGGGCAACACGTCTTTGATGCTGCTCTCGATAATATCGATGACGATAATGGTTGTCGTAGTAAATAGGCTGCTGTGGCAGAAAGTATATAACAGGGTCACGACAAGATACAGGATTGAGGTATGATGAAGCCGATACTTGAGCTCGATAATGTAAGGCTGTACTTCTCCAAGGGAAGGTTCAGGACAGAAATAATAAAGGACGTGAGCTTTGAGGCGTACAAGGACGAGTTCGTCTCGATAATCGGGCCGTCGGGCTGCGGCAAATCCTCGCTCATAAGGATAATAAGCGGCCTTCTCCAATCAAATGGGGGTGAAGTGCTCTACAACGGCGCAGAGGTCCTATCTCCTCCGCGCGGCATGTCGCTGGTCTTCCAAGATTTTGCCCTGCTGCCATGGCTTACCGCACTAGAGAACGTAAAGCTCGCCCTTTCCGATTCGAACGAGAGCGAGGAGAGCAAGGAAAGACGGTGCAAAAAGATGCTCCAAGAAGTCGGCCTCAAGGGCTCTGCCGAGGCGTATCCCAAGGAGCTCAGCGGAGGCATGAAGCAGAGGGTCGGGATAGCTCGGGCACTTGTATCAAACCCTGAAGTGCTGCTCATGGACGAGCCGTTCTCCTCATTGGATGCGATAACTGCCGACCAGCTAAGGAAGGAAACGCACCACCTACTGAAGAACAAGAAAACGTCGGTCAAATTGGTGATAATGGTCAGCCACAGCATAGAGGAGGTGATCGAGGTGTCGGATCGGATAATCGTTCTCGACAGGGTCCCGACAAGCATAATCGATGACATATACGTGAAGATGAAGTACCCTCGGGACATGCGGTCTAAGCAGTATTTTGAGCTTGCAAGCAGGCTGCGCAAGCTGCTCCACAGTGCGCAGTCGTAGCCCTGCCCAACATTTATATATCTATTTGGTTTAATTTTAAACTAGTTAGTTTAATTGTAAACTAGTGAGCGTTTGGGGGAAAAGCCTGAGCTCTCCATCAGCAGGGGGCTGAGAAAGGAGATGCTAAAGATCATAATCATGAACAACCTCAGCAGGCACTCCGGCTATCCATATGAGCTGCTAAAAGGGATCGAGAGCAAGAAGATATTCATCTTCGAGGGGCTGACAAAAAACGACCTCTACAACTCGATCGGCTCGCTTGAAAAGCAGGGTTTCATAAAGAGCAGGGCGGTCATGGCCGGCGCAAAACTGCGCAAGCACTACGATCTCACGCCCAAGGGCAAGAAGATTGTGGCGGCTTCGAGGAAAGCGATGGTCAAGACATTCCTTGGAATGAAGAAGATGATGAAGGAGGAGCTTAGTGGCTGAGTACGCAATAGAGATCGAAAAGCTTGTCAAGAAGTTCGGCGACCTTACTGCAGTAAACGAGATCTCCCTCAAAATAAAGAAGGGCGAGATATTTGGGATGCTTGGCCCAAACGGCGCTGGGAAGACAACTACGATAAACTTGGTTTTAGGGCTGATAAAGCCAACTTCGGGAAAGATACTCGTCAACGGCCTTGACATAAAAAAGGAGGGCGAGGCGATAAAACAGCAGCTCGGCCTCATGACCCAAGAGACGGTTGTGGAGGGCGAGCTGACGGCATACCAGAATCTGGAGATATTTGCGCAGCTCTACCACGTGCCCCTAGATGAGCAGCCCAAGAGGATAAAGGAGGCGCTCGAAGAGTCAGAGCTCACAAGCTTTGCAAACAAGAAGGCCGGCACATTCTCAGGCGGCATGAAGAGAAGGCTAGAACTAGTCAAGTCGATGATCCAGCACCCAAGCATCCTCATACTCGACGAGCCTACAACAGGCCTTGACATTCAGAACAGGCAGAACATGTGGAAGCACATACGCGAGCTCAACAAGCTCGGTGTCACGATCATACTCACAACCCAGTATCTCGAGGAAGCAGATGCCCTCTGCGGCAGGATCGCGATCATTGATCACGGAAAGATAAAGGCGATGGGAACGGTCTCAGAGCTCAAAAGGGTCATAGGATCCGGAAGGATACTCGAGATCGTGCCTGAGGCGCACACTGACGTGCCTGCGATAGTTGCGATACTCAAAACAGCATTCAAGCTTAGGCCAGAGGTAAAGAACGACAAGGTGACTGCGATAGTCGAGGTCGGAAACGAGGAGCGCGTGATGAGCAAGCTGCTGGCGGCGCTGAACCGCAAGAAGATAAAGATCGCATCCCTTGGAATGCACATGCCGACGCTCGATGACGTGTTCATAGCGCTGACCGGTGCATCGACTAGGGACACGACGCATTCCGATACGAGCTCGCGAATGGACAGTATGATGCGGGGAATGAGCGGAAGGGGTTGATATGGGGCTATTAGAAGACACGATGACGCTTTACAAAAGGGAGATGCTCATATTCAAGAGCAACCTGCGAGTCAACCTCATAAGGTCGATAATGTTCCCGCTTGTGATAATACTCTTCTTCGGAAACGTCGGATCCGGGATCTTCAACGCGCCGATAGCGGTTGTCAACTACGCAAACAACCCCCAATCTCTGTCGCTGATAGGCGCGCTGCAGGCGAACAATTACCTGAGCATATACGCCATAACCGACCAGGCAACCGCGCTGAGCCTGCTTAAGAACGGCAAGGTGCAGATCGTGGTCATAATACTCCCAACTTTTCCAAGCACAACCCCCGGCACGCCCGGCGTGCAAGTTTACTATAGCAACACCCAGTTCTCCCTGACAAGCTTTGCGCTGCCGATAATAAGCAGCGACGCATCTAGGTACGCAAGCGGAGTTCAGGTAGTCCAGCCGGTTGGCGCATCGGCCCCCAATCCGATAACCGCGCAGGTGGAATCCAATGCGCTGTACGCTTCGAAGGGAAGCTACAAGGATTTCCTTGTGGGTGGCATAATACCGATGGTCGTGGTGTTCAGCGCCCTCTTCGGCGGCGGCATATCGCTGATAAGCGATCGGCAGCTTGGCAACATAAAGGCATTTCTGATAACCCCGATCAACAAGAATGCGATAGTCTTCAGCAGGATACTTGCCGGCGCAACCCAGGGCATACTGTTCGCGTTTTTGGCACTGACCATAGGCCTGCTTGACGGGGCGCAGATAGCAGGTGGCATAGCATCGCTTCTCTACATAGTTCTCGTATCGGTCCTGCTAAGCCTGGGGTTCATAGCGATAGCGATAACTATAGCATCTAAGATAAAGAGGGTCGACGCATACGCGATCTTCTCTCAGGTTGTGGGATTGCCGCTCTGGTTCATCTCAGGGGGCATACTGCCGACGCAGAGCCTGCCGGCATGGCTTTCCGCAGTATCGATCGTCGATCCGCTGACATATGCAAACTCGATAATCCGCGCAGCCACGCTGCAGGGCTTTGTCGACCCTGTCACGTTCCTAATCGACATCGGCGTTTTGCTCGCGTTTGCAATAATAATGATTCGTCTGAGCTTTAGGGTGTTCAAGTCCTCAACGACTGATGAGTCTTAATAATTTGACATGCTTATAGGTGTGAAAATGATGGAAACAAACAGAATCGCAGCAATCGGCGTACTTGCAACGATTGCCATGATGCTCCTGCTGACAGGCACTGTGAGCGCAAACGGCGAGCTTTCAGTAACCAATCTCGTCATATCTCCTCAGCCAGTGATTGCCGGGCAGAACTTCACGGTCTCGTTCCAGCTGTATGATTCCTATGGCAATCTGCAGAACGTGAACCTAGGGCTCAGCGGCAACTACCCGATACTCAACTACTCCCCATCAGGAACGCAGCTCATAAGCTCGATAAGCCAGGGCCTCTATGGGGGAGTAACGGGAGGATTTTTCACCTATCACTTCTCCGTGCCAAAGAATGTTCAATCAGGGACGTATACCATCTACGTAACATCCACCTACCTGATCACGACAACATCGTCTGGAGTCACGACAACCACTGCAGCGTCGTCAAGCTCTCCGATATCATTTTACATAAGCGGAAGCCCTAACATAGTCGTCACCGCAACCCCGGTCACATCCATCGTGCCTGGCAGCCAGTCAAACATAGAGATAAATGCGTTCAACTCCGGCACTGCGTCTGCAACAAACGTCAACGTGACGCTTGTAAACACCAAGAACTTCACAGTCGCAGGTTCGCCCCTGTTCAATCTCGGGACTGTATCTGCAGGCACAACGGCAAGCGCAACTGCGGTCCTTGAGGCAAACAGCACGCTGCAGCAGGGGCAGAACTACATCCCAGTCAAGCTGCAGTACCAGACGCAGTACGGCGCAAACGTTTCGAAGATAGTAAATGTGCCTGTGAGCGTAATAGTGGATTCGCCAAACCTGGTCCCTAGCATAATCGCAGCGCAGCCTCAGACCCTCTACGCCGGCTCGAACCAGACATTGACGGTATCCATACAGAATGTCGGGCTAGGGGTCGCAAAGAACGTGACTGCGCAGTTCATCAGCACTTCGAACATGACTGTGGGCAGCTCAGCATCTAGCGTATTCATCGGCACCATACAGGCGGGGGCGTCATTTACGCAATCGGTATTCATCTCTGCAAGCAAGTTCGCAAACCAGACACATTACCGCCTGCCGGTAGCGTTGAAGTATTCAAACGCGAACTATCAGTCCAATATCTCAAGGACGCTATACCTCAACATAACGCTGCAGAGGTCCGCGATATACAACATAACCAACGTGTCGAGCACATCGCTCCTGCCGGGTGCGACATATGCTCCGATCACCTTTAGGATAAAGAACATAGGCGCTCAGACTGCGCAGCAGATAACGCTGAGCCTGCAGAGCATATATCCGATAGCTCCAGCGTCTCCGAACGTTTTCCTAAAGCAGCTTGCACCAGGTCAATCTGCAAACGTCACATTCTATGTCAATGTAGATGCGCAGGGCAACTCGGGCAGCTACCCTGTGACGCTCTACGAGCAGTGGACGCAGCCTAACGGCGCGACATCGCAGCAGTACAGCAGCTCGCAGAACTACTACGCGCAGGTCGGCGGCACAAGGCAGTCAGGCGGCGGCACGGATGCCACCACATACATCATTATCGGGATAGTGATCATAGTCGTGGCCGGCTACATTCTCTGGAAGAAGGTGCCTCAGGCTGCAAACCTCTTCAAGGCGATTGCTCCAAAGGGCGGCGCGCAAAAGAAGGAGAAGGGATCGCACTGAGCTAGATTGCAACTCCGAAGTAGACCCTTGCGATAGTGCCTATGATTATCGTCACTATTGCAGTGCCCAATGTCACGGCGACCATCTCGGCGGTACGCCTGCGTATGCTGGTATCGCTTACGATAGCTATCACTGTTGAGGCCACCAGCAGGGCGATAATGTCGAGCAGTATCGCAATGATTATCCCTGAAAAACCTGTGAAGCCTGCGAGGAACGGAACGACCGGAACAAGGGAGCCGATGAAGTAGAATACGCCAGTGTAGTAAGCGTTCTTCAAAGGCTCATTGAGTGGCGTTTTCTCCTGGCCGGATGCAATCGCCTTCTCCACTATCCTCTCCGATTTCGATGCGAGGTATACGCCGCCTGCCATTGAGAGAGTGCCTGCAGCGCCGACTATCACGCCCCCTGCAACAACAACACCGGCAGAGCTTGCAAGCGCGGCAATTCCGACTACCGCCGCAAGGACCTCTACAAGGCTGTCGCTGAGACCAAGCACTATCGAATTTATGTACGCCAAGCTTCCCTTGTTGGACTCGACTTCACGCAGCAGCGCTTTCTCGTGGGTCGTCTCGTCCTTGATTATGCTGTGCACTGCCTTGAGTCCCGCCCTTCCTAAAAAGCCCGACTTCTCTGCGCTGCGATACGCTTCTATCCCTCCAACTTCGTGCCTCTCTAGCAGCTTTATCATGAATGCCGTTCCAAACAGCCTCTTCACCAGCTTAAATGTCCACACCCTAAAGGATGCGAATGCCGGCCTGCGCGGAAAGGCGCCGTTGTCCATTATTATCTGCTCCCACTTGCGCTTGTGGCCCTCCTCTACATTAGAAAGTTTGCTAAAAAGCGACGCAACGCCCCTCCTGCGCTCGCTTTTCGAAAGCTCCAGATAAACGCTCTGGTCGATGTACTCGTCGCCAAAGAACTTTTGGGCGAACTCGATCGCGCGTTTCTTGACATCGGGCATGTGAACCATTTTATATGCGCATTGTGCTAACCTAAATGTGCTAGGCATATTTAAAACACCTTCATATTCGGGAGCCGATTCTTACAAGTACGTGGAGAATCTGATCCGGCAGGGGAGAAGGATACTGATAGTGTCACCGTACATCGACAGGTACTATGCGAATTTCATCCTAAGCCACTCCAGCGGCAAAAGCTACCACATAATCTCGTCTTCTATCGAGGATGGTGCAAAGAAGCTGCTGACAAATGGCAGATTCCCGACGGAATTTTTCGCATCGACATCGCTGTTCTTCGCCGCAGACATAATGCTGCTCTATCTCAACCTTATGCAGTATTTTGCATATCTTACGATAGTGGTTGCGGCCATGGCTGCTCTGACTTTTCATTCCCTCACAAGGCGCAGAGGAAACATAAACCTAAAGCTTCCAAACGAGTTCGTGCATGCAAAGATTTACATCTCAGAAAACCAGGCGATAAACGGGTCGGCGAACCTTACCTACAAGGGAATGCACAAAAATATCGAGCACGTCGAACTCACAGATGACAGCAACGAAATCCAAAGGCTCGAAAAGCAGTTCTGGAAACTCTGGAACAGATGATCGTATGGCACGCAATGCAAAAGCACGCAACAAAAAAGAGAGGCAATTGATAAGCGACAATGCTGCCAGGGGCATGCTGCTTGCAATCCTTGCTTTTGCGCTGATCTACTCGATAGTTTTTGTCGAGGGTCCGTCCTTTTTCGGAGACGACACTGTCTACCTTGACATGGCAAATGCGGTCGTGCATGGGAATTTCCACCAAAGCCCATTCATTTTCAGCGTGAGGCTCTTAATGGCGTATCCGATAGGGTTCTTCTACTCGCTGTTCGGCGTCAGCCTTATAACAAGCTCTGCGTGGGACATCATCTCATTCCTTGGGATAATAGTCGTCGCATTCCTGCTTGGCAAAGAGCTCCATGGCAACCTTGCAGGCATAATAGCGGCGCTTCTTGCAGGCTTCTTTCCATTGCTAGTGCAGCTCTCTGCAACTGTGAGCGATGACATACCATTGGCGTTCATAACCTCTCTTGCGATGCTTGCGCTGCTTTACGGCCAGAGAAAAGCCTCAAGGGAGTGGTACTTCATTGCAGGCATATTGCTAATCGCATCGCCGTTGGTAACGCCAGAAGGCCTGATAATAATCATAACCGCGATTTTTTACCTGATAGTCGAGGTTCTCAGGAAAAAGATCGCGCTCGATGCAAAATTGCTTTCGCTGCCGGCGGGGATGGCAGCGGCGCTGATCGTTCTGATGCTTTTCAACTTCATAAACAGCGGCAATCCGCTGATAACTTTCACGGTCAATACGAATTTCTACAGTGCGGTAGGCCAGCAAAATACTATACCATCGACCAACACGGATCCGATGTTCTATCTGCAGGACATGTTTTCGTATGGCGTAATATCGAATTTGCAGGCTGCAGCGCATGCGGGAATCTTTAATCCCCTTACAATATGGCAAAGTATATACATGCAGAACCCGAACAATGCAGGCTTCTTCTTTTACGTTCTGGTTCTTGCCGCGATATATCTCATACTGCGAAAAGAACGCAAAGCCTACTTCGTACTGTTTTGGTTCGCAATTTCCTTCCTCTACCTAGAATTCGGCCCGATGCACATCTCCCTAGTCCCGTTTTCGTACCTTCTTTCCTATAGGCTGACAAGGTTCCTCACCATAATAGCAGTCCCCACGGTTGTAGTCATTGGAATTGCGCTTGCAAGGCTTACAAGCAGATATCCGAAGCCGAGCTCACTGCTCGGTATATGCTTTGCCTCGGCAGTTGCGATATTCCTGATACTCACATCACTCCCGATAAACACGCTCTGGTACCATACCACATATGCCGAACGCTTCGACCAATTGGCAATGGCGCAGTACCTAAACCAATTGCCTAACACAACAAAAATCTACTTCACCGGAGCCTTCTCGAACATACACAGCTACATGATGTTTGACAATCTGAGCAGGTTCTACGCGTATGATAATATGCAAAACTGCACGCAAATCCCCAAAGGCGCATATGTGCTAATACCAAAGTACAACAAGGTATTCACATTGAATTATACCCCAAACCCCCTTCCATACTGCCCGGGGTGGAAGCTTGCCATGTCCCCTCAGATCGACCAGCAATTCTCTCAAGACATAATCGCCTCGGCAGAGCCGTTTAGGGGCAACCTTTACTATGTTCAGACAAACTCTAGCGGCTAAGTGATGCGATGGCCCAAAACAAGAACCGCAGCGAAAACAAAACAGATGAGTACAAGATTTTTCTTGCCGCGATAATGCTGCTTGGGTTGTTCCTAAGCGTGTACTTCTTCTACGGCCCAAGCCCGATAAACGGCGCAGACAACTACATCTACGCAACTGCTGCGTACCAACTCTCGCACGGCCAGTTCGGCCAGGTGGCTGGAGGAGGCGTGCTTGACCAGCAATACATACTCATAGCAGGCATCGGGATTTTCTTTCTGCTCTTCGGCGCAAGCCCTCTGACTTCTGCGCTGTTCGGCATCCTCTGCTTCCTCGCCACAATCTTCGTGGTTTATATGATTGGGGAGAAGCTCTACAGCAAAAGAGCCGGCATTCTCTGTGCGCTATTCTATTCCTTTAATCCGTTGGCTGTTGTGAATGCGTCGTATGTCGGGGACAATGGGCCCATGGCGCTATTTGTCTCACTGTGCGTCCTATTCCTTGTTCTCGGGATCAAGGAGAAGGAGAGCAGGTACAGGAACTATGTGCTATCGGGCTTTTTTGGATTGATCGGCATACTGGTAACGATACAATCGATAATAATACTCGCATTCGCAGTGATGGTCCTTTTGGCCTGCCTATTGATCGAGAGGAAGCGCTCTTACCTAAAAAACATAAAAGGTTTCGCAGTTGGCCTAATTATTGCATTTTGCGTTATAGCGATACTAGGGCTACTTGCCGCCCTCAATCCGCTCTACATAATCGACCTCAATGTCCATGCGTATTCCACCTTGGCAGGCGCAACGCCGCAGCTGAGCCAGTATCTCGAATGGCTCTTCCCATTCAATCTGCAGTCGCACTACTCCACCCTTGTAGGCTATTTCTCCTCAGGTAACATCCAATCTGCTCTCTCCTCTGCTTCAAAGATGATCGCTTCGGACTTCCTAACCCCTAGCGCATTCCAATATGCGGCAAACCAGTCTGAGGGGCTTTTCGGCTACTTCGCCGCAGCATCCGCAATTTATCTTGCGCTAAGGCTCAACCGCAGCGTCCTGATACCGTCTGCGTGGCTCGCAATAACATTGCTCTACTTAGGCATGGGCACGGCAAGCCTCACAAGTTATGTGCCGATACTTTACGCATACCCAAGGCTCATGATGCTCTTTTTGCCGGCGATTGCTTTGCTGATTGGCTTTGCAGCAAATGATGTCCTATGCCTGGCTACCTCAAGGGGCAGTAAAGCAATTGTCCTTGCAAAGAGAATAATCGGTTCGGTTTTATTGCCGATAGGCCTGGTTCTGTCGATATTCCTCTTCGCCAACTCGGTGCTGATAGTGCAGTACATCGACCTTTCTCAATACCACTACGTACTGCCGATGATGCAGGTCGGCACTTACATCGACTCCCTTCCGCAGAATGCAATCGTTTACACTCGCACAGATATCCCTGTGATATTCTACACCGGCTTTAGGGCGAATATTCTTGGCTTTGACACAAGCAACTACGATTGCTCTATCCTCAAGAATGGCAGCTACGTCGCAATACCCATAAATCCGGCATTGGCGTCAGCATGCAACCTTCAGATAGCATACTTTCCGACGGCGATGCCCAACAGCACGTATTCCCTTTTCAACACCCCCAGCGTGCACCAATACTATAACCTCACCGTCTATAGGCGCTGATGCGCAGAAACGTTCTTAAATGTTGAATGGAAACACCACTTGATAGCATGCCTAGCGATAAGCACAAAACGCTTGGAAACAATGTAGTGCCCATAAACTACAAGCTGGTTTTCACTCCCGACTTCAAGAAGTTCAAGACAACTGTTTACGAAGACATCAGCTGCAAGGTCAAAAAGCCCACAAGATCGATAAAGATAAACGCAAAGGAGCTGCAGTTCGTAAGCGCATCGGTGTTCGCAAACGGCAAGGTGCAGAGGGCCAAGATAAAGCTAGATGAAAAGGAGCAGACAGCCACCTTCACTTTTGCAAGGCCGGTTGGCGGCAAGATAGAGCTCGCAATGACCTCGATATGCGACAACAACGAGAGGATGTACGGCTTTTATAAGAGCAAGTATTCCCACGGCGGGTCAGACGGCTACATACTCACCTCCCAGTTCGAGGCCCCGAACGCAAGGGCCGCATTTCCGTGCTTTGACGAGCCGGAGTTCAAGGCGACGTTCGATGTCTCGTTCATAATCGATGAGAAGTACGATGCGATATCCAACATGCCGATAAAAGAGGAGAGCAAGCTCGAGGATAGGAAGAAGATGGTAAGGTTCGAAAAGAGCGCAAAGATGTCGACATATCTCCTCTACCTCTTCGTCGGCAACTACGAGAGCATAAGCGGCTCGCTTGGCGATCTCAGGCTCAGGGCGATAACGGTGCCGGGCAAGAAGGAGTACGCAAGGCTCTCGCTGCAGTACGCAAAAAAGCTGCTGGATTGGCAGCAGAAGTACTTCGGCATAAACTTCCCCCTTCCAAAGCTCGATTTCATAGGCATTCCGGATTTCGCCGCAGGCGCGATGGAGAACTGGGGCGCGATAACATTCCGAGAGCTCCAATTCATGATAACCAAGGACAGCTCTGTGGCGATGAAGCAGCTCGCATCGGAGACAATCTCTCACGAGATTGTGCACCAGTGGTTCGGGGACCTAGTCACTATGAAGTGGTGGAACGATCTGTGGCTAAATGAGAGCTTTGCCACCTTCCTTGCATGCAAGGCGATCGACGAGGTCTTCCCAGAGTGGGATTTTGAGACGCAGTACGTTGACGAAACGCTCGGCTCGGCATTTAGCGCAGATGCGCTAAAGAGCACGCACCCGATCAGCGTGCATGTGGACGAGCCAGCGCAGATAGACTCGATATTCGATCGGATAAGCTACGAGAAGGGGGGAAGCATGCTCTACATGCTTGAGGATTACGTTGGCAAGAAGATATTTCGCAAGGGGCTGCACCACTACCTCTCGACATTTGCATACTCGAATGCGGAAAAAGAGGACCTGTGGAATTCGATTCAGATAGAGGCAAGAAAGGAGGGAAAGAGGCTGATTGTGCCAAAGCTGATGAACAGCTGGCTCACCAAGGCGGGCCATCCGATAGTAAACGTCGAAAAGGCCAAGGGCGGCTTTTTGCTCTCGCAAAAGAGATACACTCTGCTAAAAGACATCGAAGACTCCTGGCCGATACCGATCCATTATCTTACAGATCAAGGCGAGGGAATGCTGCTGATGGAAAAGAGATCCCAGTTTGTAAAGAGCACTTCCCAATGGATAAAGCTCAACTACGGCCAGAAGGGGCTCTATAGGGTGAAGTACGATTCTGGCATACTTAGGGCGATAGGCAGGAGGATCAAGTCGGGCAAATCAGCACCTCTCGATTCGTGGGGCATCGAGAACGACCTTTTCAGCTTTGTTCGTTCTGGAAGGATCCCTGTCTGGGACTACATCAACTTCGTGGAAGAATACTGCCACGGCGCGCAATACCCTCTCAATTCCAACATCGCAGGTCATTTGGGCTGGCTCTTTGCAGCAACGTATGGCACAAAGCTCTCCAAGCATGTCAGAAAGGCGCTGATAGGATTCAACAAAGATATGCTAGCAAGACTTGGATGGACGCAAAAGAAAGGCGAGCGCGAGATCAACACGATACTTCGAGGCGGCATCATAGCAAGCCTTGGGCTCGCCGAGGATCCAGACACAGTCGAAAAGGCAAAGCAGATGTTCCTCTCCTATACCAAGCGCGGCAAAAAGATAGACCAAAACATAAGAAGCGCAATCTATTCCACAGTGGCATGGAATTTGGGCCAGAAGAATTTTGACACATTTGCAAGACTCTACAAATCAGAGAAGTTCCCCGAGGAGCAGAGAAGGCTGCTTGGGGTGTGGGGCGGCTTTAAGGATGCCAAGGTACTCAGGCGCGCACTGGGCATGACCTTCTCAGACGGCGTGAGGCTGCAGGACTCATTCATCTTGCCGATGCGGGTTGCATCAAACCTAAACGGAAAGGCTCTTGCTTGGCAATGGACCAAAAAGAACTGGCAAAAGCTCATGCGCACATACGACCCTGCGACGCACATGCTCTCGCACTTCCTCGAGAATTTCTCCGGCATGGATACCATCAGAGAGAAGAATGACATAAAGGGGTTCTTCTCAAGAAAGCAGAACATGAGGCCGGATCTGGTCCAGACGCTTGGCCAGACTCTTGAAAGGATAGATGCCAACATCCGCTTCAGGGAGAAGAACAAAATCTGATCAGAGCACTTTTCCGGATGCAAATATCCTCGGGGCGCTTTCCCTCGTCAGCAGCAGTTCGTCCCCCTTAACGATCGAAATCTGCTTGTCTAGTTTAAGTACTGCCTCGTTGCCGCTTATCTGCTCGACAACTGCGCTGGCCCTAGAGAAGTTCGAATCCAGGAAGTATCGCGAGCCAACCGCTGGGGATTCCTTCGAGACCGGACTTATAAAGAGCACGCATTTTACCGTATCTGTTTTGGCGACCTTTTCCCTTGTGAGCAGGTCCCCTTTCTCTATCTGATCGTGCTCGATGTTCTTTAGGGCAAGCCCGACTCTGGTGCCGACATCCGCCTGCTGCACATCCACGTCCTGGCTCTGTATCGATTTGACATGGACCACCTTTCCTGAGCTGTGGTAGAGCTCATCGTGCACTTTTACGGTTCCCGAAGTTACGATCCCAAGGGCCACGCAGCCGATTCCCTTCACCGGAAATGCATGGTCGATATCTACGCGCACGCCCTGGGATTTCGGTGCAGGCTTGTGCGCAAGTATCCTCTCGATAATCTGCTCTTTTGGCAGGACCTCGAAGTCCTTTATCTTTATCCCTGCAAGAAGGTTGTCTACGCTGTTCTCATCCGTCAAGATGACGTGCCTATCGAGCAGCGAGCAGGCGACCAAGATTTCGCCAAACAATCTGTCTATGTTGGATGTGCTGAGCAGCACCTGCTGCGAGACAAGCAGCGTCTGTGCCACTGCGTAGAACTTGTCCTCAATCGAGCTCGGCGCAAGGCCGACTATCACGTTGTCATCCATTTTGCGGTTGTAGAAGTTTATGCTGCCCTCTGCTCCCCCCTTCCCTATGAATTCTGCAAGCTTCCTGTCAAGCGGTATGGCAACTACATAGTGCATCGGCTCACGTATTGTACAAATTCTGAATCAAGATTATATAGCCAGAAAACTTAATAGGCATGCATTAGATGGAGAGGCAGGGCAATTTCGATTCGTTGATGTTCAACATACCGACAATCCTCAGGCTTAGAAGCGAACTGCGAAAAGAATCTAAAGTCGATAGGTCAGATGCGGAACTCAAGGTGGTTGCAAAGGCATCTAGGAGGGCCAGCGCGGCAAAGCTGGTTCTCGCCGTAATAGGCCCGGAGTTCATACAGACGCTTGGCCTGATCAGGTCTAAGGAACGAATGAAGGCATCTGGCATCGCAAAGATCGGCGCGAGCATGGCCTCTGGCGCTCTGATAGGATGCACTGCGCCTGTTGCCATTACCCAAGTTTACAACGCAATTACGGCAAACTCTGCCCCTCAGCCAGTACTTTCCGATGCGATATTTGCAGGGAGCGTAATCGCGCAGCTTGCAATCCATTTCGCAGGCAAGCGGGGCAGAAAGGATACTTTTAAATAAGCACGCTTCGCTATAAAATCGATTTGATGCCAAAGGATACAACTCTCGATGACCTGCTCAGAGAAGTGGAGATATCCAATTTCTTCCTTGTCATTTTCGTAGGGCTTATACTGCTTGTGCTTTTGATCGCGCTGGCCACTGTAAATCTGATACCAAACATAGTGGTTACGAGCGTAGGGCTCGTTGTGCTAATCTCTTTCCTTATATACCTTGTAGATTTCGTCAAGGTCAGGAAGTTTCGCAGGCTCTATAGGAGGTAGAAACGAATCCTAAGGCAGACTTATAAACTGCGCCAGCAGAGCACCATAGGTTAGATGGCAGTAAGTTCGATGGTGCCCAAGATAGCGTCCATTGCTCAAAACGAGACACTGAACCAGACATACAGTGCAGCAAAAGGTGCCCTCTATTTTTGCTCCAGCGGGATCTATACGCCCGGAGACTCGATAAAGTGCGGTGCGACTGCCATAGACATCGGCAGGATCGACAATTTCACCCAGCTCACTATCGGGATTAACGGCACTTTCAGCCAGATAGTGATACCTAGCCTGCAAAAGATCGGCCAGTTCTGGATAGGGGTTGTAGGATCTCTCCCGGAGAATGTGACCACCATAAGCTCCGCAGGCATAAAGGGGAGCGTGATCCTGACCAGGGTGAACATGACCATACTAGAGCAGGTAAACCAGACCGCTCCTAGCATCTCAAATTCCACGGATTTGAGCCATGTTGCATATGCATCCATGGCAGATCCCACTTCGCCCATTTGGGGAATAGTGCTTGCAGGAGCCATAGGCTTTTCGGTCCTTAGCAACAAGGAGCTACGCTCAGAGGTCTCAGAACTTTTCAGAAAGTCGGGATTGCGGATAAAGAACGCATTATCAGGGCTTGCAAGAAACTGATACTTACCTCATTTTGTAGACGTTGCTTCCCGATTCGACCTTGTGCTTTAGCTTTATCCCCACAGAGTCCCCCTCGCCGGCAATCTCAACGTCCTCCCGATTTATCTGCATGCTGCTTATCTTCTCTCGGACCGCGCTCTCCTCATCGCCGATCTCTATCACATCGCCGACCTTAAGCGGCGCAGAGAGCTTTATTGCAACCACATTTATCTTGTCGAAAAAGTGCTCAACAGTGCCAATGAGCGACTTTGTATGACTCTCAACGCGCTGCGGCATGCTGCCCTGTTCCCTAGCCTCGTAAGCATCCATTACCTCCATTGCGTTGTCAAGGTCGTCGGGTTTCATATCAACATGTAGCCATTGAAATCTATCTATTTAAACCTTTCAAGGCGGTTTGACAAAATAGATAATAGTGGGGGAGTTAACTGCTCTAGAAATACTGTTCTGGAATCTCTCAAAAACTATTAGCATGCCTCCTGAAAACAAACCTGTAGAAAGGACTTATAAACCGCCAGGAATTAAATCCTCTCATGAAAGACGACGAGCATCTGGTGAAAATTGTTAGAGACAGCTATGACAGCCTCTTCCAGTTCGACAAGGACGCATATGTCAGATTGTTCGAG
>JAGWHG010000006.1:19772-20046 GCA_028866975.1 Microcaldota archaeon
GCAATAAGCCAACGCAGCAGCAAAAGTTCGAATTGATAAAGCTTACAATACGCAGAAACGATGAGGCAGTCATCGGCCAGGCGCTGCAGAAAATCAAGGAGGCATCAATGGATGGAAGGCTCAGCGCAGATACGATTGAAAAGATATCGAATCTGAAAAGCAAAATAGAGCTGCCGAAGCTGAAAAGCTCATAAAAGAATAATTATTAGAATTTCTAAAACATTGTTGTAGTGTACAGATGATTGAAGATGAAGATCCCCAAATTAAAACTCAG
>JAGWHG010000070.1 GCA_028866975.1 Microcaldota archaeon
ATATTGCCGCACTCAGCAATATAACCCTTAACTGCCCGACGCAGCTTTTATGAAGCTTAGGAAACACTCTTCCGGAAAGCCGGGCCGACTGTTGAACTCCGGATGGTATTGCACCGCGAGGTAGAACTTGTGGGTTGGTATCTCGAGTATTTCCTGCCTTCTTCCGCTGTCGCTCTCTCCGGAGAACACCATGCCTTTTTCTGATAATTGCGCTTGGAAATCCTTGTTGAACTCGTATCTGTGCCTGTGCCTCCTGTTTATGGCCACAGAGCCATAGAGCTTGCTTGCCATTGTGCCCTGCTTTATTGAAATCTCGTGTGCCCCCAATCTGAGCGAGCCCCCTTTGTTCTCCACAGTTTTCTGCTCGGGAAGAAGATCTACGATCGGATGCTTTGTTTGCGGTGAAATCTCGGTCGTGTTCGCGTCCTGCATGCCGCATACGTGCCTTGCAAATGCGACTGTTGCAAGCTGGAAACCAAAACAGATTCCAAGGTAGGGTATGTTCTTTTCTCTTGCGTAGTTTGCAGCTGCGATTATCCCTTCAGAGCCCCGCGATCCGAACCCGCCGGGCACTATTATGCCATCGTAGCCGGCAAGCTTTTCGAGATTGCCAAGGTCTTCGGAATCTATCCACTCGATCTTTACCTTCTTTCCGATCTTTGCGCCTGCGTGCCTCAGCGCCTCGTTGACGCTGACGTAGCTGTCTGCAAGCTTGACATACTTGCCGACCATCGCAATCTTGACCGCGCCAGAGACGCTCTCGAAGGATTCGGCGATCCCATTCCAGGATTTCATGCCGTCTTCGATGGTTGATTTCTGGCCGTTGAACTTCTTTGCGATCGCTTCTGTTATCATCTGGTCGTGGAGCATCTGCGGAACTCTTAGCACCGATGAGGCGTCATAGCACGAGAATACGTTTCCCAGCTGGACGTTTGAGAAGAGGGCTATCTTTGTCTTTACCGCCGGATCTAGTGGCACCTTTGACCTGACAACTAGCATGTCCGGCTGTATTCCTATCCTTCTGAGCTCTTGCACTGAGTGCTGCGTCGGCTTTGATTTTTGCTCTCCGACAACATCGAGAGATGGTGCGAGCGTAACGTGAACGAACATTGTTCGGTCGCTGCCGTCTTCTATCCCCATCTGCCTTATGGCTTCAAGGAACGGAAGGCTCTCCATGTCGCCGACTGTGCCGCCGCATTCGACCACAAGCACGTCGATGTTCTCTTCGCTTGCTACCTGCCTGATCCTCTGCTTTATCATGTCGGTAACGTGCGGGATTATCTGCACGCATGCGCCTAGGTATTCGCCTTTCCTCTCCGCTTCCAGTACGCTTGTGTATATCTGGCCGGTTGTGATGTTGTGCGTTTTTGGTATGTTCTGGTTTAGGAAACGCTCGTAGTTGCCGATATCCATGTCGCATTCTCCGCCATCCTCTGTTACGAACACCTCGCCATGCGCCACTGGATTCATCGTCCCTGCATCGAAATTGAGGTAGGGGTCAATCTTTACGCACGAAACCTTCTTGCCGGAGAGCTGCAGCAGCTTTGCTATTGAAGAAGAAACTATGCCCTTCCCTAGGCCCGACATCACTCCCCCGGTTACAAAGAGATATTTGGCATGAGAAGGCTGCATACCACTATCTGCTGCGTCACCTTAATATTTCTTACATTGTTTGCCAAATAATGGTGTAAACAATCAGCGTTTGAGGCCTGGCCAGCGCAGGGCTGCGCCGCTTTTAACGCCGCCGAAGAAATAATCGGTCTTTGTTGTGCTTTTCTCGGATGGAAATGTCGCAATCTCTGAAAAAAGCGTGAAAAATTCATCGTGCGGCACTTTCTTGACCGCTTCTCTGCCCATGTCAAACGCTTTGTCGTTTGTAAGCTCGTTGATTTGGTCTATATCTATGCCTAATATTCGCATT
>JAGWHG010000071.1 GCA_028866975.1 Microcaldota archaeon
CGAACAGGCCGAACGCGCTTGACGAGGCGTTGAGAAGACCGGGAAGGTTCGACCGCGAGATAGAGATAGGGGTTCCGGACAAGAATGGCAGAAAGGAAATTTTGAAAATCCATACAAGGAACATGCCGCTTGCAGAGGATGTCAGCGTGGACGAGCTTGCAAACATAACGCACGGATTCACGGGCGCAGACATCAGCGCATTCGTCAGAGAAGCTGCGATGTCTACGCTCAAGTCGCTTCTACCAAAGATAATTGACAAGCAATCGATTCCAGCTGAGCTGCTCAACTCGCTTGTGGTCAACCGAGACAACTTCACCGACGCGCTAAAGAACGTGCAGCCAAGCGCACTGCGAGAAGTGTTCGTCGAGAGGCCGAACGTGCACTGGGCTGATGTCGGCGGGCTAGAATTTGTCAAGGAGGAACTCAAAGAGGCGGTAGAGCTGCCGCTAAAGAGCCCAGAGGCGTTTGCAAAGATGGGAATAAGGCCCGTCAAGGGAGTCCTTCTGGTCGGTCCGCCTGGGACCGGAAAGACGCTGCTTGCAAAGGCAGTTGCGACAGAGAGGGAATCAAACTTCATCTCGATCAAAGGCCCAGAAGTGCTCAGCAAGTACGTAGGGGAGAGCGAGCGAACCATGAGAGAGATGTTTAGGAAGGCAAGGCTCGCTGCACCATGCATCATATTTATCGACGAGATTGACGCCATAGCGCACCAGCGCGGCCACTCCGACATGGAGTCAAGAGTCACTGAGAGGGTTGTCGACACGCTTCTGACGGAAATGGACGGGCTCTCAGAGCTCAAGAACGTCATAGTTCTTGCAGCGACGAACAGGCCTGAGGCGATTGACCCTGCGCTGCTGCGTCCAGGAAGGTTCGATAAGATTGTAGAAATACCGATGCCGGACCCCGAGACGAGGCTAAACATATTCAAGGTGCACACAAAGCGCATGCCGCTGGACAAGACTGTCGATCTGGCAGAGCTTGCAAACTCCACTGACAACTACACCGGCGCAGAGATAGAAAACCTGTGCAGGGAGGCGGGCATGAATGCGATACGCGCAAAGAGAGAGATAGTAAAGATGGAGGATTTCAAGAAGGCGATGTTCGAGGTCAAGCCTGCCGTGCCAAAGGAAGTTGCAGAGAGGATCAGCCGATTCAAGGACGAGCCTACGAGCATGTACAGATAGTTAAGTGATTTCATGAAGATAGTGTTATCAGACAAGAAGACTGGAAAGACCGCACAAATTGAGGTGCAGAAGGACAGAGAGGCAATGCTTCTGAGCAAGAAGATCGGCGAGACGATTGATGCGTTCCCGATAAATCTTGAGGGCTTCAAGCTCCAAATAACCGGGCTGAGCGACAAGTCGGGGACCCCGTCGAGAAAGGAGGTCGAGGGCAGCAGGAAGGCAAAGCTGCTTCTTAGCAAAGGCACCGGCCTTAGGGGCGGCAAGAAGGGCTTTAGGGCAAGAAGGCTGGTTCGGGGCAATCAGATAAGCGCAGACACAGAGCAGGTCAACACAGTGATCGTCGAGTACGGTTCGACTCCTCTGGAGCAGATATTCAAGCCGAAGGAGAAGAAGCAGGCGGAGTGATAGCAAGTGGATTTTAAGCAAAGCGAATTCAACATAGGCACTTTGGGTCACGTAGACCATGGCAAGACCACACTTACCTACGCCATAACCGGCGCGTGGACCGATAGGCACAGCGAATCGGTCAAGAGGAGCATGACGATAAAGCTCGGATATGCTGACGCAATCATAAAGAAGTGCCCGGACTGCGATGGCACCGGCTGCTACACAGTTGGCGATAAATGCGAAGACTCCGCAAAAAAGCCAGAGCCTTTCAGGAGGGTTTCAATGCTAGTTTCGCCAGGACACGAGACGCTGATGGCAACAGCAATTGCAGGTTCT
>JAGWHG010000072.1 GCA_028866975.1 Microcaldota archaeon
TGTAAGCCCTGACGATGCCAAGCACAAAAAATTGGTCGGCAGGGAGATAACAGTGCCGATATTTGATATAAAGGTGAAGGTAATTGCAGATAGAAGGGTAGATCCGGCTTTTGGAACCGGAGTAGTCATGTGCTGCACTTTTGGCGACCAGACGGACATAGAATGGTACAAGGCTTACAACCTTGACCTTAGGGTCATAATAGACGAGAAGGGGCGGATGAACCACCCATATTACGGCGGCATGAAGATAAAGGAGGCAAGAGAAAAAATTGTTGCGGATCTTAAGGAAAGGGGAGTCGTTCTCAAAGAGGAGGAGATAGAGCATAGTGTAAATGTGCACGATCGGTGCGGAACAGAGATCGAGTTCGTAGTCAAGAAGCAGTGGTATGTCAGGTATCTCGATCTCAAGGACAAATTCCTCGAGTTCGGCAATAGGATCAATTGGCATCCACAGTACATGAAGCACAGGTACGACAACTGGATAAAGGGATTGCAGTGGGACTGGAGCATATCAAGGCAGAGGTTCTTCGGCGTCTACTTCCCGGTATGGTATTGCGAAAAATGCGGCGAACCCAAGTTCGCTGAGGAAAAAGATCTGCCAGTGAACCCATTCTCTGATAGGCCAAAGGGCAAATGCGCCAACTGCGGCGCGGCAGAATTCCTGCCGGAAACCGATGTCATGGACACATGGGCCACATCGTCGCTGACTCCGCTGATAAATGCGAGGTGGGGGCTTGATGACAGGTACGTAAAGAAGATACTGCCGATGAGCCTGCGGCCCCAGGCGCATGACATCATAACATTCTGGGCGTTCAACACCATCGTGAAGGCATACTTCCACACGGGCGACATACCATGGAAGGACATAATAATATCCGGCCATGCGCTGGACCCCAAGGGCAATCCGATGCACAAGTCTCAGGGCAACGTGATCTACCCGCAGCAATACATAGAAAAATACGGCGCGGATGCGCTGAGGTTCTGGGCTAGCGCATCGATGCTAGGAGAGGACAGCTCATTTCAGGAGAAGGAAGTGGTCAGCGGATCGCGGCTGATAAACAAGCTGTGGAACGTTGCAAGGTTCATTGAGATGAAGTGCTTAGATGTCGAAGCCATTGAAAGCAAAAGCGCATTTGACCACTGGATTTTGGGGCTGCTGGATGACACCTCAGAGCGCACCGCAAAGTACTTTGATGAATACAACTACTTCAACGCGCGTACAACCACAGAAGGCCTTTTCTGGGTTTTCGCAAACGATTATCTGGAATTTGTCAAGGAGAGGATTTATGGCGGCGATAAAAGCGCCGCATATACGTTGAACATCGTCTTTTTGGGCATACTTAAAATGCTCTCGCCGTTCATACCATTTGTGACCGAGGAGCTCTACCAGGAGATTTTCCTGAAAAATCCGAAGCTGAAAAGCTTGGATGGCGGTGCTGCCAGATCGATACACCTATCCAATTGGCCTAAAAAAGTCGGTTTCGATGCAAAGCGATCTGAAGCAGGATCCATTGCTGCGGAGGCAACTGTCGGAATAAGGAAATTAAAGCACGATAGCGGAGTCGCGCTCAACCAGGAGATTTCTGCGGCAACTCTAAACGGCGCGTATGAGAAGAATCTGTCGGGCCACCTTGATGAGATAAAACAGGCAATGAAAGTTAAGGAAATCTCCTTTGAGAAGCACGATGGCACTGAGAAAGTTATATCG
>JAGWHG010000073.1 GCA_028866975.1 Microcaldota archaeon
TCAACTCCGTTAAACTGGTGGATAGCGCCGCTAGGGCAAAGCCAACTATTGCCACTGCAGAGCCAATCATGTAGAAGGGCTTTGTGCCGTACTTGCCCACCCATCTGCCGACAAGAGGGGCTGTGATAAGCATCATTATTGCAAATGGAACCATGGACAGCCCGGTCATGAAGATACTTTCACCGTATCCTATCGGTACAGCGGTCTCAAACTCATATGCAAATGTCTGGTATGCGAGGAAAAATCCAAGACCGATGACAAGTACAATTAGATTTGCGTTAAGCACGTTCTTTATCTTAAGCAGCTTCATGTCCAGTATTGCGTGGTCTATCTTCCTCTCGAACCTATCAAGCAGCACGAAGCCTATCAGCGAACCTATTATCAAAAACAGTATAATCGGCGAGGCCCAGCCAAGCGTTGATCCTTCCGAGAGTCCGAATACCAGCATGGCAAGGAAGATTGCAAGGAAGATTGCCCCAGTATAATCAATCTTCACATTCGGCATCGTATGCTTCGATTCGCGGATAAACAGGTAGATTAGTATTGAGAACAGCGCCACAAATGGAAGCGCAGTGTGGTAGGTAGTCTGCCAGCCGAAGTTGTTTGATACTAAAGAGCCCAACGGAAGCCCGATTGCTGCGCCGGCACCAAACATCGCTCCTACTATTCCAAGAGCCTGCGGAACTTTCTCTCTTGGGAACTGTTCCTGAATCAGGCTTACCGCAAGCGGGAAGATGGTGAGTCCGACTCCCTGTATGGTCCTAAGTATCAAAAGCGCAGGGAAGCTCGGTGCAAAGCCAGTCATGGCAACTGCTATGGTGTAAATGGCAAGGACTCTGACAAGCACCTTCTTCTTGCCGTAGATGTCACCCAACTTTCCTACTATCGGGTTTAAAGCGACTCCGGAGACCAGATACATCGAGAGAACAAGGCTTACCTCTGCGGCATTGATCCCAAACTGCCGAGAGATCGACGGCAGAGAAGGTATGAGCATCGTTTCGATGTACATTACCATTACTACAAAAAGCGCAAAGAGAAAAAGTGACTTTTTTGCATAGCTCTTGTCGTAAGTTTGTTCATCCATTTAGTCACGTTGTTTACTTGTTGTCCGCAAAGATGTCGCCAAAGCACCTGCAGAAATAATCCATGGCGTGCTTTACGCCTTTCTTTCCTTTTGGAGTGAGGGAATATATTATTATCTTTCCTTTCTTCTCGCCCCTGATCATTCCGTTGTCTTTTAGGTCCTTGAGCGCGGGATAGATCGTGCCTGCCTTCGGCTTGTCCCCCCTCCTCTTCTCGAGCTCCTTGGCGAGCTCCTCGCCGTGCATAGGCCTCCTCGACAAAAGCCACAGAACCTGGAATGAGAGCATCCCTCGCATATCGCAGCCGTAGTTTTCCATCCGTTTCACTTGATATGTATAGGACGTGCTATATATTTAAATATTTATCCCGCATAACGTATATGATGTCCTATATTGGCATCATGGTGGATGAAATGTGCGAATGTGGAAATGGAAATGGAATGAGGAACTTCCTCACAAAGGACGAGAAGCTGGAGATTCTAAAAGAGTACAAGAAGAATCTCGAAAGCGAGGCAAAGGGAGTCGGGGAAAGGATAAAGGAACTCGAGAAGAACAACTAATCCCTGGTTTTTCTTTTCTTTTTTTCTTTTTTAT
>JAGWHG010000074.1 GCA_028866975.1 Microcaldota archaeon
AAAGAGCCCGTATTTGATGCATTTTTGCGTTGAGTCAACAACAGAGTCAACGTCAATAAGCTTGAAGTATTTCTCCCAGTTCTCCTTAAATCCGTATTTTAAAAATCCAATCAGCGCTTCCCGGCTCTCCGTTGTAGAAAGTGGATCCTTCGAATAATACTTCACATCGAGCTTTTGCTCATATAATGCAGCCGCAATCTGCGTTGTGAACGTCCATTTTTCTGGAGACCTATTCAGCAACTTGTTCAGAAAATCAAGGGTGTACTCTCTATCCGGGTAAATATATGCGAGCGCGCTCTGCATCGCAGCCGGATAGCACGCGTTGCTATCCCCATATGCAATCTTGAAAGGAATTGGCAGCATCGGCATGGAACCTAGCCTTACTTTATCACTACCTTGTTCGAGACGTCAACTATCCTGTCAACGCTGTATCGAACAGGGTTTCCAAAGCTGGTGTTGATTATGAGCGATCCCCTCTTTATGTCGATCCCGGAGACCTTTCCTATCATTGCCCCAAGCTCGTTGACCACGACCTTATCCTTCATCCTCTTTGTCCTTATCGCCTTGATCCTGAGGAAGTGGGTTGTTAGGCTCATCGCAATCCCGATTATTATCGCAGCTCCTGCATATCCAAGGAGCTGTCCGAAGTATATCTGCCCTATCACCCATGCGACGAATGCGTAGCTGAGCACCCAGAGTATTATCGCCGATGCTACGTATGTTCCGTATTTGAAGTTTCTGAAGATGTATCTGGAGTTCTTCGCCTCAAACATCCTGCCAAGCAGGTAGAGTATCAGCATGACTGGGAAGAGTATTAAGAATCCCTCCACAGTGTAGGCGGCCGTGGTTATCGAGTCCGAGCCAAGCGCAACCTGCGTCGTGTAGTTTCCGAACGCTATGAGTATGTTTGCGAGGAAGAAAATTATCGAGCTTAGGTAGAAGACAAAGCTGATCCTCTCTATGCTAAAGCCGAATCCCCTGAACGAGTTTATCAGCATGTCCTCAAGTCCGAATCCCTTCATCACAAGGTAGATTCCAATGAGCGCAATCGGCAAGAGCAACCCCAGCCCGAGAGTCAGGCTTGCGGCAAAGAGGAGCAAAAGTATGGCTGGTATCCCAAAGACTATCCTTGCGTAGTGGGGCTCCTTGAGCTTCTCGAGTATCACAAAGTATGTGTTCTCAAGCTGCTCTGCCTGCTTGATCTTGACGAGCTTAACGCTGTTTATCTTGATCCTTGACTCGACTATGGGCAGCACCCTGTTGTCGCTTGCACCATCGGTCACAAAGACGCACGCGTCCACCTTGTAATTTGTGAGCACCAGTTCAAGCTGCCTTGAGATCTCCCTATCGGCATCGTATCCCTCGGTTTCTGTCCCAGTAATGGTGGCAAGATTGACCGAATATCCCTCCTTTTTTAAATCGTCATAGAGCTTGACCGCCTGGAACATCGTGTTTCCGTCGGTGTCCTCAGGGTCTGCGAGCATGAGCTGATTTGCGGCGTTTAAGTTCTGCACCCTTCCGAGCACTGGGCCGCTTATCTTGGTCTTCCTGAAGAGGTCGTTGTCGATGTCTATGGCAAGGACTAGCAATCGCTCATTTTTGTCCTTCAAAGAAGCCTTCCCCCTAGCCATCGTACCAATGATGATTTACCAAAAGGAATATTTAAAACT
>JAGWHG010000075.1 GCA_028866975.1 Microcaldota archaeon
ATTCGCTCAAGCTCGTTTATGTACTTCGTAGTGCTGGCCCTGTCGATGTTCTCCTTCTCTGCCTCGTCAAGCACGCGAACCATCTTGGCGTATCCTTCTTCGCCCTCGAGCCTCTTGATTATTCCAAGGATTGAATTGATCTTGTTTACCTTCTCCCTTGGCATGCCGGTTATGAGTGCGTCGATGTCCCTGTTCCCGCTCCTGTCAACCGCAAGGGTCCTGAGCATGAACTCGAAAAGACCGATTGCAATCTCTGAGTCCTTGAGCTCGATTATTGCGGACAATCTCGACTTTGCGCTGCCTTCCGCAAGCCTGATTAGACCTTCGATTTGCCTTGGGGTTATCGGGGTTGCTCCTGACTTCATCCCTATTTTTCTTAGTTCCACGTAATATGATTCGATCTTCGATGTCGCCTCTGGCGAAAGCCTTGGGCGCACGTTTTTCTTTGCATATGCGATGTATTTCCTTAGTATGTCCTGAGCAAGAGGGGGCGCATCGACCTGCACATAATCCTTCATTTCGGCAAGCTCTGCGCCTGCCGCCTCGTGCTGAATAAGTATGTGCTTTGCGATCTTGGTGTCCTGCTCCTCGTCAAGAACGTCCTTTATCGGGAAAATCAAATCGAATCTGGAAAGCAGGGCTGGAGGGATGTCGAATTGCTCTGCCGGATAAGTATTGGGATCGAATCTTCCATACTTTGGATTTGCGGCTGCAAGAACTGACGCCTTTGCGGTGAATCTTGCTACGATTCCGGCCTTTGCAACGCTGATCGTCTGGGATTCCAGAGCCTCGAGAAGTGAGGACTTGTCCTCGTTTCCAATCTTGTCGAATTCGTCGATCGATACCTCACCTCCTGAACCTAAAACAAGAGCTCCCGCCTTTAGGGTCCATCCTCCCTCTGCAAATTCATCTCGCTCTGCTGAAGCCGTGAGACCTGCCGAGCTTGTGGACTTACCGCTTACATAGATTCCCTTCGGAACTATTGCGGTAACCGCCTGGAGCAATCTGGTCTTTGCCGAACCGGGGTCTCCGATCAATAGGATATGTATGTCGCTTCTTATCGCGGCGCCGTCAATTAGCCTTTTGTCAGGAGTTCCGCCAAAGAGCTGTATTGCAAGCGCCTGTTTTATCTGATCATGGCCGTAAATTGATGGCGCAATTGACATTGCCACCTTCTCGAATATTTTCAGGTCCTTTGACATCTCCTTTATTGACTGCTCTTCCTCATATGTTATGTCTATCTCGGCAAACTCCTTTTGCTTTGGCTTTATCGAGATGCTGTCGAAAAACATCGTGAATAGAGTCTTGTCTTCCTTGCCCCTGGAAGTCTTTCTTGGCCTTATCCTAAGTATCCCGGATATCTCCACCCTGTCTCCAGGGATTACGGTATTTACCATGTCATCCACAAGCCAGACCTCAAGCTGCCAAGTTGGCGTGCTTCCCTTGAGACGCTCAAGAGGATCCTGTACCGCGATTCTCTGCAGGTTTATGAACTCCGATTCGTCGTTGACCTGGCGCAAGGACCTTCGCTTGCACTGCATGCAGATTTCCGGGGTATTGTCCTTGTC
>JAGWHG010000076.1 GCA_028866975.1 Microcaldota archaeon
AACTCGCAAAGAAGTTCACTACGTACAGCGACATAATAAACCTGTTCGCCGAGGGTAAGGAGCCTGCGGGCATAAAGCTTAACCCAAAATTCGTCGCCGCAATGAAGGAGATAGTTGCAAAGAACATCAAGCCCAAGGTTTACATCGTCTCGTATGTTACCGAGGTCACGACGTACGACACCAAGAAGGGGATAGCGATGATAAAGAAGGCGTTCGGGGAGGTTGAGAAGCTGGGCGTGCGGGTCAACTACCTGGGCGCGCCCAGGTACCGCATGATGTCAGAGGATTCAAGCTATCCGAAGGCGGAGGAGAGGATAAAGCAGGCAACAACTATACTCGAGAAGGGCATAGCAAACAGCACAGTGGCGCTGAAAAAGGACAAGGTTTGATGGAGCAAACGAAGATCTACTACAACAAGTCGCTAAAGCCGCGCAATCCGATCCTGCTGGTAGGGCTGCCAGGCATAGGCAACGTCGGAAGCCTGGTCGGCGAGCACTTAAAGAGCGAGCTGAAGGCAAAGAAATTGGCCACACTATACTCCCCCCACTTTCCGCACCAGGTGATAATGCTCAAGAGCGGCGGCATAAGGCTTGTCAGCAACAGGTTCTATCTCTATAAGAATCCCTCCAAGGACAAGGGAGCGCGCGACATAATGATACTGATAGGGGACTTCCAGGCCCTCTCATCCGAGGGGCAGTACGACGTGAACGAGAAGATAATCGAGTTCTACAAGCAGCTGGGCGGAAGCACCGTGTACACGATAGGCGGATACAACTCAAGCAACCAGTACATTCAGAGCCCGAGGGTCTTTGCCGTGACGACTGAAAAGCCAATGATCGAGAAGCTCAAGTCCAACGGCGTGATATTCGGCAAGGCCGCCGGGATGATCTGGGGGTCGGCAGGCCTGCTGCTTGCTTTTGCAAAGAAGCACAAGCTTCAGGGGGCGTGCATAATGGGGGAGACCGGAATGCTCGAGGTCGACGCGCATGCGGCTAAGGCGGTGCTCGAGGTGCTCAACAAGCAGCTTGGGCTGAAGGTAAATCTTGACAACATAGAGAAGATCAGCAAGGAGACCGAAAAGATGGTCAAGGCGATGGAGGAGGCGATGAAGAAGGAGGCCCCAGGGCACGAGAACCTCTCCTACATAAGGTAGAAGCCTACCAGTTTAACGAAGATATTAATAGTAATCTATCCAAATAAGTTAGATGGCAAAATATATAATTGATAAGAGGTTACTATTCAAAAAAGGGCGCCAAAGAAAGCTCCTGATAGAAATAAAAACAAAATTTCATACTAGCTGGCACCGTATCGCTAAAGTAGTCGGGCTATCAACACAAACAGTAAGGGTTGCATGGGCTCAAGAGAAAACAACAATTCCATATTCTTCCTTAAACCGACTGCTTGAGGTGTATCCCATCATGAAAATCGAATATGTGCTTTCAAACTACGTAAACAAAGAATTGCCCCCGAAATGGGGGCAAATTAAAGGTGGACACAATTCGATTGCAAAAGCAGATAGGTCGCTACCAATAACTCTA
>JAGWHG010000077.1 GCA_028866975.1 Microcaldota archaeon
ATCCATAATTAGCCCCGCTCTAATATACCATTAAATACTTTTATATCTTCTACTACTACAGGATCTGGAATTGGGGTATTCATGTTCTTGCTCGACGCGGCGATAAACAATCTTTGGGTTATTCTTGCCGCTCTGCTTGTTTTTATAATGACGATCGCGGTCGGATTCCTCGAGGTCGGGGAGTTCGGGGAGAAGTTTGACCGCAGCCTGCTCAAGACCCTGATCATAACCGGCTCTGCGATCTTCTTCATGGCGTTCCTCGGCTTCAACATCGCCTTTGCGCCTACAATCGGGGGCATCATAGGGAACCCACTCTACAACGGGATCTTCCTTGGGGGATTCGATTCGAACGTGAGCGGCATACTTAACGGCGTATGGTGGTCGATGAGCAGCACATACTTCAACACGGGCCTCACAACCCCCACATACTTCCTCTTTGAGACCGCCTTCGCTGCAGTCACACTTGCGCTTGTGGGGTTGATAGTTCTCAGGAAGGTCAGGATGACTGCGTTCTTCCTCTACTCGATTGCATACTTTTTGATAATCTGGGCAATACCTGCCGCATGGATCTGGAACCCTACCGGATGGCTAGCCGGGATGGGGATGGTCGACTTTGCGGGAGGACTGGTCGTGCACGGGGCCGCTGGAGCTGCGGGTCTTGGGATAATGCTTAGGATCTGGCAGGAGGAGAGAAAGAAGGGGCTAAAGAGCAGCCCGCAGGTCGCTATAAACCCAAGCAACGGATGGATGACGCTTGGCCTTCTGCTTTTGTGGGTGGGATGGTTCGGGTTCAACCCAGGAAGCGTGCTTCAGTTCAACTCTGAGGCGCTTGTGACGGTTATAACGACCTTCCTTGCCGCTGCCGCCGCATGCGGTTCGACTCTTATCTTCACAAAGTTCATGCTAAAACGAAAGCCACAGCTAGTTGACGGGGTCAATGGTGTGCTGATGGGGCTTATTGTCATTACCCCGGTAGCTGGACTTGTCAGCATAGGCAGCTCCGCGATACTCGGGCTGCTTGGAGGGCCGATCTTCGTGTGGGGAGAGAAGTTCTTTGCA
>JAGWHG010000078.1 GCA_028866975.1 Microcaldota archaeon
TCACTACGTTGTCCCAGACGGTTGAACCGGATGCTGTGAACGATGAGAATGATACGCCGCCTCCGTTGTTACCCGGAGTCACCGAACCTCCTATTCCTGAAGCGCTGTTTGAGAGCTGCAGACCAATTCCTGCCCAAACTGATGTCGGGTTAGGGGATGAGGTCACAGATGCAGCCTCAGAGTAGGTGTACTGCGAGTTTGCGCCCTGCAGACCCTTTGAGTTGCCTATTGTACCATAGTTGAGGGTAGCTGCATTAAGTACAGAACCGATAAGCGCCTTGAGGGTGTAAGAACCTGCGGCCGTGACAGTTCCGCTTTCGCCGAGGTACACCTGAGCGTTTGTCAGGGTGCATGAAGGTGTCGTAACGACGCACTTCACGTTCGATGTCCCGCCAACTGTTGCGGTTATCGGCGTTGATGTAAATGCCATGTTGCCGATCACAGCAGCGATGTTAGCAGCGACCACGCCGTCAGACGGCTGGGATGAAGAACCTACAACAATCTGCACGACTGGCTGTCCAGCGCTGTTGATGATTGGTATGCTGCTGAAGGAAACTGATCCTGCAGCCACTACTCCTATTGCCAAACCTGCCGCGAGAGCGGCGATTCTCTTAACGTTCAATGATTTCATTCTATCACGGTGAAATCAACTGGTTATATGAAGTATTTAAATCTTTCTGGAGTATTTCCAGGCCTATCTTATCTCGTGCGTAAAAATTCGGCAAGCCACGAATCTGCTATAGCCTTATGACGTAAAGTGCGGCAGAATCAGCCGAGGTCAGACGCTATAGGGCAGGCGGACATGTAGCCAGCATTGCCCCCGGCGTACATGTGTATCGGGGT
>JAGWHG010000079.1 GCA_028866975.1 Microcaldota archaeon
AGAGCGTTACCGGGCCAAGACCAAACTTTGCGCGGTCGTTGTTTATCAGACCAAGCGCGTACTCGTAGAGCGAGGAGTTGCCGCCCGCAATTGTCGTGGGCACTGTGGTCGTGGCCTGAGTGATTGTGGTGAGGTTCTGCGGGTAGATTGTGGTTGTCGAAGGAATCGTGCTGAACTGGTCGATTATCAAATTGCCAATAGGGGTGTGCAGGTAAAGATACGAGTATGCGCCAGCGGCTATGAGCAGGACAAGCAGCAGATAGATTATTCCCCTTATCACTTTGGACCACATGCAGTTGTGGGATTGAACGTTTAAATCGCTTGCGGAAGCCTACCCGAATGTGAATGTGTATATCCTGAAGTTGGGGCTTGAATCTATCTCAAGGTAGTGCTGCCCGTATGATGGCGCTGAGACGATGTTGTAGAGCCTTGATGCAGTTATGTTTGCGCTCGCAGTTCCGTTCAGGGCCCGGACATCCGCGCCTAGGTAAGACTGGTTTAAGGCATGGCCATCAAGCTTGAGTATTATCTTCGCGTTTCCTGATGCCACTATGTTGACTTTCTTGGCGCTGTAGACCAAAAAGACCCTGGAGTTGTTTATCGAGAGCATGCTGTCTGGTGCATTGAACCACTCGCCTGAAAGATACGGGACATTGCTCTGAGTCACATTCGGATACGAATAGTTCACGTTCTGCCCCTCGGAGAATCCCTCCTTGTTCCCGATCGGATTGCGTCCCTCGCCTGCGCCCAGATACAGCTCGGGGGTATTGATCATCGAGAAGTTAACAGAGCTTGTTATGTTGACAAGTCCTGATTGGGGACTGTATCCCGCGTCA
>JAGWHG010000007.1:0-11185 GCA_028866975.1 Microcaldota archaeon
TGAAAATTCCCCGGCCAAGCATTATGGTGCGCTTCTCCCCCTTCAAAAACTCCGTTTCATATCCCAGATAATAAGTTTCAAAGCGAGGTCCAAGCTTTCTGTACATCTCGGCAGCCATGCGCGCCTGCCCTCCGAACCTGTTCAGCCTCGAGCCCAGGTCAACTATGAGCACCCTCATTTAACTACCAATTATAACTAGACGCACAAAATTAAAGAATCGTCCTCCATGCTCTAGAGGATAAGTAAACTCACTGGTTTATTACGTACTTTGAGATTATCTTCGTCGCGTAATCTAGCACCTTCTTTATGTTCGCCTCGGTGTTAGAGCCTGTGCAGATCAGCTTGCCGTTCTTGAAAAGTATGATTACTGCTGCAGGCTCCTTTATCCTAAAGATCGCGCCAGGGAACTGCTCTGGCTCGTAGTCCACCTCCTTGACGTTCTTTGATAGCGCGTAGAGGTCGATTGTGGCATGAAGGTCTGCGCTGACCACGATGTTTTGTATGTTTATCTTCGGCTTTAGGTTCAGCACACGAACCGTCTCCTGCTTTGCACCTTCCTGCTTCGGCATCCAATCACATAGAGTTACGATAGAAAAGGATTTAAATACCCTGTAAAATCCACCGATTTATACGAAACTTGGCGAACGCTTAAATAACAGGGGCAGGAACTCTACCTAAAGGTATCAAGATGAGCATAAATCCGCACCCCCAGCACACTGTCGCCAAGGCTGTGATCAACTTCAAGACACTCACAGAGGAGGGCAGGAAATATCTCGCATTTAGAGAGGCACTTAGGCATCTCGGCGAGCCAGAGCAGCGCATCTCTTTTGCAAGGACAGTAATCGGAATGATTAGGGACAAAAATTACGAGGGCGCATGGGAGTTCGGGAGGACGTATTCTAACTTTTCAACGCCGCAGATCAATCGGCTGCTGGTAGAGCAGAGACTGCACGAGCTACTAAAGAAGAGCCTGACAGAAGCGCTAGCATTTGCCGAAAAGTATGTCAAGAACACAAGGCCCAAGACCGAGGTTGCCAGGATGCTGTATGCCGAGCACTTCATGAACAAAAGGTACGAAAAGGCGGCGACGATCTGGAACAGATACGAGCTGGGCCCAAAGAGGAAGAACATTGCAGCGCATAACGCCTTTGTGCATCTGAGAACAGACGGGATAAACCGCTACATAGACACGCAATTCAATACGGACCAAGACAAGATCAAGGCGCTCGAGGAAATACGCAAGGAGTTCGAGGCTGCAATAGCGCTAGGCAAGATCTACCCAAGGGCGATAAAGAAGAGCGCAATCCTCAACACCATCAGGGCGCACGCGCAGGTCAACCAGATGATATTCTCGATAAGCCATGGGCTGCAGGGGCACATCCCATTTGCGCTGGAGCCTCTCTATCCGCCTGGAAGGGAGCTTTAAAGGCCTGCCCAGACCAGAAGCTTTAAGTATATTTTTGTGCATATTTACTATCGATATACACATAAGGTGTATACTCAATTCTAAGGTCTGAAATTATCCTATTTGTAAAATTGTAAGTGGTAAACATGGCAGAAAATCAACCAGGACAACAGTACGTTATTTTGCCTGAGGGGTCGTCTAGGCTCCTAGGAAGGGATGCTCAGCGCACCAACATCGCAGTTGCATACGCTGTAGCTGGAATCGTCAAGACAACTCTTGGCCCTAAGGGAATGGACAAGATGCTTGTCAGCGAACTCGGCGACATAGTAATAACCAACGACGGCGCGACAATCCTCGAGGAGATGAATGTCGAGCACCCGGTAGCAAGGATCATGGTCGAGATAGCAAAGACGCAGGACAAGGAGGTGGGGGACGGGACCACAACCGCAGTTATAATGGCGGGAGAGCTTCTCAAGGCGGCAGGGAACCTAATAGAGCAGGGAATACACCCTACGACGATAGTAAAGGGCTACAAGATGGCTGCTGAGAAGGCAAAGGGAATACTTGAGGATAACTCATCCACGCTTTCCATAAGCGACACGGACAGGCTGGAGAGGATTGCGCTGATAGCGATGGCGTCAAAGAACATCGGCAGCGACAATACAAAAAAGCACCTCGCGCAGCTTGCGATAAACGCTATAAAGCAGGTATCTGAGAAGACCCCAAGCGGCGTTAGGATAGATCATGATTTCATAAAGCTGGAGAAGAAGGAGGGAGGCAGCATTGAAGACACGGAATTCATAAACGGCGTACTAATAGACAAGGAGATCGCGCACCCCGGCATGCCAAAGGTGGTCAAGAATGCCAAGATCGCAATACTTGACGTAGCTTTGGAGATAGAAAAGACGGAGACAGACGCAAGGATAGAGATAACATCCCCTGACCAGATGCAGGCGTTCTTGGCACAGGAGGAGAAGATGCTCAAGACGATGGTCGAGAAGATCGCAAAGTCCGGAGCAAACGTCGTATTCGTCCAAAAAGGAATAGACGACGTCGCCCAGCACTACCTCGCAAAGGAGGGAATAGTCGCAATAAGAAGGGTCAAGAAGAGCGACATGGAAAAGCTCTCCAAGGCAACTGGCGCAAGGCTGGTTACAAGCCTAGATGACCTGACAAAGGATGACTTAGGATTTGCAGGCCAGGTCGAGGAGAAGAAGGTCGCAGGCGAACAGATGGTGTTCGTCGAGAAGTGCAAGGACCCTAAGTCTGTCACGATATTCGCAAGGGGCTCGACACCGCAGGTCGTAAACGAGGTCGAAAGGTCCCTCAACGACGTGATCGGCGCACTCTCTAGCGCAGTCGAGGTCGGCAAGTACGTGATCGGCGGAGGAAGCATCGAGGTCGACATAGCAAACGGCCTGCGCAACTACTCAAGCGACGTGGGCGGCAAGGAGCAGCTCGCAATACAGGCATTCGCAGACGCAATAGAAGTCGTTCCAAAGACTCTCTCCGAGAGCGCTGGAATGGATTCGATCGACACTCTTGTGCAGCTTAGAAACAAGCACAAGGGCAAGGCGGGCAGGATATTCGGCGTTGACATCTACCACAACCAGATCTCCGATATGGAGAAGCTCGGCGTGATAGAGCCGCTGAAGGTCAAGAGCCAGGCGATTTCGAGCGCTTCGGAGGCCGCAGAGATAATCCTTAGAATTGACGACATGATAAGCTCCAAGGGCAAGGGCCGCGGCGGAATGGGCGGCGGCATGCCTCCAGGAGGCATGGGCGGCATGGAGGAGTAGAAGGTTTTGGATGGGAAGGACGATAATCTTTGTCGGAACGCCGGGCGCAGGCAAGAGCACAATAATTGCCGGCATCAACCACAAGTTCAAGCTAGTCAACATAGGGTCCGAGATGCTTGAGATCGAAAAAAAGGACTACGGAGTAAAAGACAGAGACGACCTCCGAAAGCTAAGCGCCGAGATAACCAAGAAGGTGCGAAACCAGGTCTTTGACAAGATACGAAAGGAGAAGCAGGACATCATAATCGACACCCACGCATCAATTAGGAGCGGGCCTAGGTTTGTGCCGGGATTTACGATCGAGGAACTTCAGTCGCTCAACGAACTCATGACGATAGTTTATATTGACGCCGAATCAAAGGACATACTGGAGAGGAGGAAGGAGGACTTCAAAAGAAGGAGAGACGTTGAAGATTCAATGGACCTCGAAGAACAAAGGGAAGTGAACATATCCATGATAACGACATACGCTGCGATAATGGGAATTCCCCTATACATGATCAAGAACCAGCAGGGCAAATTGGAGCGCGCGATAAAACAGGCAAATGATGCGGTAAAGGAGATGTTCGGTTGATGGTATGATATTTTTGGGCTATGAAATTGTAGTCGTTGCGGTAGTATACGCGCTCGGTGCACTCTTCTTGCAGCGAAAGGTAACGAACATGCACAAGATGTACGAGATGCAGGACCAGATAAAGCAGAAATCAGACGAATTGATGAAGCACACAAAGGAGGGCACAAAGACAAAAGAGGAGCTAGCCGCGATGCAAAAGGAGGTAATGACGATGGTGAGCATGAGCATGCGAAACCAGATGAAGCCGATGCTTGTAATGCTGCCTACTTTCCTAGTGGTCTATTACGCGCTCATACCATATGTTTTCGGCACTGTAGCCGCAGGGCTCACATTTACTTCATTCAACCTAACCTACCAGTCATTTTTCCTCTCGGTTGCAATAGTTGTCGGGCTTGTCTGTTCAGTAGCCCTGATGCTGCTAGACAAGAGGAAGAGGAAGGCGGCAAAGGCGACGGTGAGCGCCCAGCAGTAGCCTTATATATTTTCAGAATAAAATGAAATTTATCAATGCTGATTTATCGGTGTTTAATTTGCCAAAGCCAATGTATAGGTCAAGAAGCTACAGGAGACTCTCGAGGGTCACTCCATCGAAGAGGAATGTTGTCCACTACGTAAGGAGGAAGAACTCATTTCCGCACTGCGCAATATGCGGCTCAGAGCTCAACGGCATATCAGCTAATCCTACTGCCAAGGGAAGGAGCCTGAGGACTAATTCAAGAAAGTTCGGAGGGGTCTTGTGCAGCTCATGCAATGCCGAGGTCATAAAGCTCGCGTCTAGGATAGAGAACGGCGAGATGAAGCTCAACTCGATCGGCGTGAGACAGAGGCAGTACGTGCTCCAGACGATCGCCCACTAGGGTATCACAATGGAAGCGATAATCCTTTGCGGAATGCCAGCGTCAGGCAAAACGACAGTTGCAAAGCTACTTGCCAAGGAATTAAAGTTCAAGACACTGGGGGGCACCGATATCCTAAAGGACATGGCCAAGGAGAGGGGCTATAAGATGTCGGGAGACGATTGGTGGGACACCGCAGAGGGGATAAAGTTCCTTCGGGAGAGAAAGGCCAACTCCGATTTTGACAAGGAAACTGACAGAAGGCTGATCGAGAAGATAAAGGAGGGCAAGGTTGTAGTTACAAGCTACACTGCGCCATGGATTTCCCCGGTAGGATTCAAGGTCTGGCTGTCAGCGTCGCTTGAGAAGCGCGCCGCAAGGATGGCTAGGCGCGATAAGGTGAGCTTGGAGGAGAGCACAAAGTCAACGATAATACGAGACAAGGAGAACTACGAGCTCTACAAGGGCCTCTACGGATTCGACTTCGGCACTGACACCTCGCCATTCGACCTTGTCATAGAGACCGATAACATCTCGGCCAAGAAGGTTGCCGAGACGATTATAGAGAGATACCGCGCTCGCAATAGCCTTAAATAGATTAATTTGCAATTAAATGTGATATTATGGCACTGTTAGAGATAGGCCGTGTCTGCATAAAGAAGTACGGCAGGGACGCAGGCGCAAAGGCGGTCATAACCAAGGTAGTCGGCAAGAACATGGTCCACGTTGTCACAAGCGTAAGGCTAAAAGAGAGGAAGTGCAATGTCGACCACCTCGAGTTCCTAGGCGAGAAGATCGACCCTAAGAACGAAGAGCTCCTTTACAAGACTCTTGAGATCGAGAGACCGAAGGCAAAGACGGAAAGCAAGACTGCCAAGCCCAAGAAATAATTTTTCATGATTGTGTGAGCCTATGCTTAGCCTTGGCGTAGTCGCTGCGATAATTACCCTTATTGTATGGTCCGTCTCGCTCACGATGGAGAGGAAGATAGTGAGGCTCTCTGGCAATTTGAGGGGAAGCCTGCTAATCATCGCGTCAGGAGTATTGCCGATGCTGCTTTTCTACGCAATCTCCCCATTTGAGCTTAATCTATATGCAATAATTCTCGCAGTAGCATCTGGCATATTCCTCGCCCTCGGCTACATCCTGTACTACAAGGCCCTCGAAACCGAGCAAATTTCAAACACTTCGGGAACGGGCCTTGCGCAGCCTGCGATACTTATAATCTTTGGCGTGCTAGCGCTCTCTGAGGCAATAAATGCGGTGCAGGCTCTTGCAGGATTGCTGATTTTTGTCGGCGTAATCTTCATAATAACAAACAATAAGCTGAAGTTCAACAGGAAACTAATACCCGCGCTCCTTGCCAACGTATCGTGGGCGGCGTACTGGATATTTGCATCGTACGCAATACTTTCACTCAATCAGCTTGCCTCCACCCTGCTTGTGGCAAGGCTAATCGCACTGCTGATAGTGGTTGCAATATTTCGCTTTGCCTTCAAGCCAGGGCTCGGCGGCAGGATATCGAGCAAAGTGTTTTCCTATCTTATGGCAATAAGCGTAATAGCCGGCGTGCTTGACGGTTTTGGAAACGTGACTTTTGGGATAGCCGTGAGTTCCAACCTAATCTCGCTGGCTGGGATCTTCACCGCAGCCGCACCGCTCATCGTAACCGGATTGAGCTATGTGGTGTACAAGGAGAGGCTTACCAAGCTGCAGGGCTTTGGAATGGGGCTTGCAGTAATTGGCGCGCTTGTTCTAACCATTTTCTGATTACGGAGGAGTGTATCCGCTTGACCAGCCGCTAGAATAGCCAACATTTGTCGGAATTCCATTTAGATTATCTCCGCTATAGTCGTTAGGGTTGCTGTTTAGCGGCCACCACCCTACAAGGTTTTGCAGTCTTATTGGTGCACCGCCTATCCCGCTAACGTAAAGTGCCTGCACCTCATTTGATGATAATGATGAGTTATAAATCTGCACATTGGCTATCCTTCCGCCAAAGAAGCCGCAAGCGGCGCATCCATATGGCCCACCTATATATCCTGACGTTGTGCCAGACAAGACTGTGCTCAATGCAACGCCGCCATTGAGGCTTCCTGTCTGGGATTTTCCATAAAGCCACAAAGTTACCTGTGTTGAACCGGCAGAATAAGTGTATCCGACAAAATGCCACGCATTTTGTGAAACTGCCAATGTGGAAGAGTAATCATCAGCCCAACCAGCAAAATATAGGTTACCGCCGTTTACCGAAAGCCCCGACCATTCGCCAGTAACTCCACTAGTCCCAAATGTATCGATGTAATCCGTAGTGCCGCCGGTTTGATATATCCAGGCAAAAACGGATCTTGCAGAAGATCCTGTCGGGAAGGCGCCATTTGGAATGCTGATGTAGCTATTGGAAGGGAAGCTGAAACTGGCCACAAACTGCGGTTGTTGCCCATTACATATGCCCTGCACTTGGATTTGCTGGGTGCTATTTGGGCCGTTCGGTCTTATCACCTGGCAACTGCCTGGCTGTGCCTTTCCCTGAAGTGAAGCCGGATTGAAGACGCCAAGCTGATAGAGAGCTGCCAGAGCAACCGCCACAATGAGTATGGCCCAGCCATACGTCATGAGATATTCCATCGCACTCTGAGCTCGCAACTTGGCCATGCTAAACCATAGGAAATACAGCTTAAATAGTCAACTGTTTATAGTAGAAGTGTTTCCATGAAGCCCGACCGCAAGATAAACGGGATAATCGAGCGGGACAGGAAGGTAATATCCACAACAACGCGTGAGCACTACCCATTCGTTGCGTCGCACGGCTCAGGCGACTTCGTATACGATGTATCGGGAAACAAATTCATCGACTTCTCAACATTCATAGGCGTGTACACGCTCGGCGTGAATGGGAACGAACAGATACGCAAAGCAGTAAAGGAACAAGTCGACAAGCTCATGCACCCGGCATTCACCGATTTCTACTCGGAATTGCCGGTGACTTTCTCAGAAAAGCTGCTAACGATGTTCCCAAAAGGATTCGGCAAGGTGTTCTTGTCGAATTCCGGGACCGAGGCAAACGAAGATGCAATAAAATTGGCGAGAATGTTCACCAAACGCCAGTACATGATCGCCTTTTACAACTCTTTTCACGGCAGGACCATGGGCTCGCTCGGGCTCACATCATCGAAAATTGTCCAAAGAGAGCACTTCGGCCCATTCAACTCGGTGATCCATGCGCCGTATCCCGATCCTTATAGGATGCAAGACACTTCGGTCTGCATAGACCACATTAAAAAATACATACTTGCAAAGGAAGCATCGCCGAAGGAAGTTGCGGCAGTCTTCATAGAGCCGATACAAGGCGAGGGCGGCTACATTGTGCCGCCCAAGGAGTTCATGCAAGAGCTCCGCGAGCTCACCGCAGACCACGGCATAATGCTTGTCAGCGATGAGGTGCAGGCGGGCTACATGAAGACGGGCAAGTTCTTGGCTATGGATAATTTCGGCGTAACCGCAGACATCTACACGATGGCCAAGGCCCTAGGTGGCGGTCTTCCGATTGGCGCCACAATCTATAGGCACGAACATGGCGATATGCCCGCAGGCTCGCACGCAAACACATTCGGCGGCAACCTCGTTTCAGTCGCCGCAGCAAATGCCTCGCTCGATTATGTGAAAAAGAACATGGCAAGCCTTCAGAGGATGGCCAAGCAGAAGGGCGCATACATCATGGGCAGACTCGAAGAGATGAAAGAGGCCTACGAAATTGTCGGCGATGTACGCGGAATTGGCATGATGATAGGGCTCGAGCTTGTCAAGAGCAAGAGCACAAAGGAACCGGCGGTTGCGGAAAGATCAAAAGTGCTAGAGGCTTGCTTTAGGAACGGACTGCTGCTCTTGCCGTGCGGCGCATCAACGATAAGAGTAATCCCACCGATAACAATAGATCAGAAGAACTTGGAGAAAGGAATGGATGTGCTCGAGGCAGCGATAAAAGCCGCGACGAAATAGTCACATGAACTTGCTGAGGTTGAACTGCTTTGTATCGAGTATCTTCTCCTCCCCAAATAGGTTGCCGATTTCGTCTCGTACAAGCTTTAGCCTCTGCCGGATGTATGGGTCAAGACTGTAGGTGTCTGCAAGGTTGGTGGCGATATCTAGGTATTTCTCTATGCCGCCTTTCGACACTGTCAGCAGCAACTTCCCGCCATTGCACCTCGTACACGAGCCTTTGAGCGGCATCCTTCGGTACTTGGCATTGCACACAACGCACCTAAAGCCCTGGCGCGAGAATGTGTGGAGATTGCCGATAAGGTCGGGTATGAAGTGGCTAAGTATGAGCCTCTTTGCTGCGTCTCGCTTGTCCACCGCCCTTATCATGTCCATCAGCTTGAATTCCGCATCGACCTTGCTCTGCATATTGTTTAGCAGCGCATACATGCTCCTCTTAGGTGCTGCAGGTATCGCCTCGTAAGAGGAGAGATGGGTAAATTCCAGGTTCCTAAATCTCGCCTCCCCCTTCTGCAGCCTGTCCTTCACAGTCTCGATCGACACGTCGGCTGGCGATACTTTCTCGAGCGTCTTTTTGTAGAATTCGAGCGGGAACTTCTTAGATACCTCGACCACATGCACCTCCTCGTCCACCTCTTCTGGCAGGACATTAGGGGAGAGGATTATCGGTGCGTCCATGGTCGCTCCGATGTTCGTAGGAAGATAGCTCCTTGAGAAATTGATGAGCCCATCGATGAGCATCATCGTCGTGTCCTCGTCGCCGTCGCAGTTCCTCCTCCTTGCGCATATGGTGTAGGGGTGCGCAAATCCTACATTCGCGTCGCCGAATCCGATTATCCTCCCAAGCACGCCGCACGAAGTGTGCGGAGATAGTGTTATGACAAGATGTCCTATGAGGTCCTGAGCCTCTATCGCATTGTAGAAAGGCTCGAGTCCGTAGAATCTTGTCAGCAGATCATCGATGAAGTGCGCAGTCTTTAGCATGTATGCGCCGCCGTTCTTGCTAAGTATCACATCCTGGTGCCTAAGCTCTACTAATTGATCCTCCTTCTCTAGCGGATTACCGAGGTAATCGGTGTCGTATCCGAGTTCTCTTAGCCTCTTTACGCTTGCACCGACCTCCTTGGGATAGAAGTGCGTCATCGGCGCATCGGTCGCATCAAAGCGTATCGTGCCGTCCTTGAAAACATAAAGGCCATTTAAGCCACGAAGTATTCCCTTCTCGATTGCCTCAACCTTTTTGTCTCTGCTGGTAAGCCCCTTGACGCCTTTTATGATATCTGGCGTCTTTGACACCCGCAGCCTTTTCGTCGCGTTCGACACTAACTTTGCAACATCAACGTCTCTCTCCTCGCTAGCCCTTGTCTCATGGCCGCAGTTCTCGCATATGAGCTTTTCTGTGGCGTTTTTGCAGCTCTCGCAGATGCGCACAACCACAGCTGCCCTATCGCAGTCATAGCAGTAGGGAGAATCCACCACCCTCTTGCAGCTAGCGCACATGTAGCGCGCCATGTCTGTCCTAAGCTTTCCGCCCCCGAACTTCTTTGAATCGTTAAGATACGCTTTCGTTATGTTCCTCTCCTTGCCTCCTGATTCGCCGATCGGGAAGAGGACATGCGGCGCAGGCTTCATCAGCCTCTCCTTTGCCTTCTCCGGCCTTCCAATCCTTGCCGCGATTATCGTCGAGCGTTTCATGATCTGGAACGGCGCGAGCGAGTTGACAAGCTCGAGGTTCTCCTTGTCATTTAGCTCTGCATATTTTTCCAACACTGACTCATTTACATTGAGCTTGCCCTCCGTGCCGTCTGCAAATCCAAGCGAAGCAATCAGGCTCTGCGCATAGCCATCTGATACCACAATCTTTCCGTCCTTGGTTGCATGGGTGACGTTGAGCGCCTCAAGCGCCTTCCTTGTTTGCGGCTTGCTGCTGAAAATAAGCTTTTCTAGTGCGAAGAGGTTGTGCTTCGGCCCCATTGCCTGGGCATTCCTCACAATTTCCTGTGCAAGCTGCGCAATCTCGGCATTGGAGAGCGCCTGGAACTCAAAGAGGAACTTTGGATGTATTGGTATGCTATGCCTCAGCGATAGTTCGTAGGCGGTCTTGAAGTCAATGTCCCCTGCGACGTCGGCTTCCGGGTCCTTTTCGCGCAACTGCGCCTCCCAGAATTCCTCGACATAGCTGCTGGGCATTAGCGGTGTGTTCGCGTTCCTGAAATCTCCAAAAGTTATGAGTATGTCCCCGACAGCAAGTATCTCCTCCACATCGTCTTTTATCTTTGCCGCAAGTTCTGCACTGTTAACGCGCAGCGATTCGCCGTTCTTCAGCCTGACAAAAGGCCCCTCGATGGAATCCACCGGCATGACCACGCAGCCCTTCCTTGGATACTCCATCTTGAGCTGCGTCCCTGTCGCCATGAATCCCATTGTGAGTATCATGGTTGCAGGTGAAACGCCCATCGCAGCAATCCCTGTCAGCCTGCTTCTTCCGTATCTGAGCCTGAACCCTCCAACTGCATGAGGGTACGAAAGGATCGGCCTGCCCGCGACGAGCTCGTCGAGGAATGACCTTGCGCCG
>JAGWHG010000007.1:11195-19517 GCA_028866975.1 Microcaldota archaeon
CCTTTTTCTCCTTCTTTTCGCCCTTGTCGACCTTTATCACGGTGTTGAGCCAGCTCCAATCGAGCCCGGTGTTCTTTAGCTCCTTGAGCACCTTCTTTGCCTTCTGCGCAATCCCCTCGCACAGCACCAGCGGTATCCCGCCGCGAATCCTGTTCGATATCCTAACCTCCTTGCCATCTATGCCGGTTTTCTTGAGGTCACGATGTACGCTGACCTCTATTTCTTCGGTAGGAAGGCTTTCCACGCAAATCGGGCAGTTTATCACTATGTTGCGCAGGTCCTCTTCTCCGGGTTTGTATTGCAATCTGACTGCGCGCGCATTGTAGAGCTCCACCTCCTCAAGATATCTCTCAATTTCGTCCTGGGTTGCCTTGTAGGTGCCGAAGTTGAACATCTTTCTTGCGTAATCTGCAAAAGCCACGGAGAGCGCGACGGCAGTGCCTCCTGCGCTTCTTATCGGGCCTGTGAACACCATCGCAATGTAATCAGATCCGTCCGGATTTTTGTACTGCGTTATCCCGTAAACTCCCTCGGTAGGCGCCACCAGCACCCCGTCGGTCTGTATTGCAAGGCCGACCCTCACCGCAAGCTCAAGCCTTTTCACATTTTCGTAATCGGCAAATGCACCATCTGTGCATATCTCCTTGACTGTCTCGAAAGCAAGTTCTGACTTCGACTGGCCCCTAAATCGCCTCTTTATGATCGCTGCAATTCCGGGAACCCCTATGATACCTTCCACCCTTGTCGCAATGTCTGGGGCGAGCTTTACCTCTACGTGTTTTTCAGGATCCAAGCCCTTCTCTCTTGCAGCCTTCGCTACAGAATAAGCGCCATCAAAGCCCTTCTTGAGCGATGCAAAATATTCGTTCGTGTCCATCAAACCATCATGCTGTTGAAATCAAGGTTGGAGAGCTGCATTGTCTTGCTCTCATATACCGGCATTATTGCAGGCGTAGGTATGTGCCCCTGCTTTATCTGATACGCCGTCCTTGCCTGCCACGTTCCGCTGTTGACGATGAGCGTACCGTGGTACTCGCTCGCGCCGTTTTTGTGTACATGCCCCATGTGCAATATGTCCGGCGCATCCTCAATTACCAGCGCGTCGCGGCTCGACGGCACTATTATGTTGCCCCCGTATATCGGCGAGAGGTGCCTGCGCTTGAGTATCTCAGACATCGCAATCTCGGGCTTTGCATAGCTGCAGCCCGGTATCGCCTGTATCACAGAGTCTAGCGATGTTCCGTGGTATGCCAGCACCTTGAGCCCTTCGATGTTTATAGTCGTCGGGTTCGCCACGATGTGCACATTGTCCATCGCAAAGTCCCCCATGAGGTCCTTGGTCAGTGGCGGCTGGGGCTCTGCGCGCTGCACCGCATCGTGGTTGCCCGGCGTTATGAAAACCTCTATGTACTCCGGCACCGAGCGCAAAAAGTCGAAGAATATCGCGTACTGCTTGTAGATGTCGAGAACCGCAAGGTCGCGATCCTGGTTCGGGTACACGCCGATCCCATCAGCCACGTCGCCGTTTATTATCAGATATTTTATCTTCCCTGCAAGCTCTTTTCTGGAATCGACATTGCCGTTTAGCCACTTGAGCATGTGCCCGAACTCCTTTTCCATGAAAAGCTTGCTGCCGACATGCACATCGGATATCATCGCGATCGCAATGTCGCTCTCGGTCGGCTTTTTTGCGTGTATCGGCACATCGGGCCAGACCATCGAGTTGGCAAGCACCATCTTGTTCCATATCTTGCCCTTGACTGCGATGACATCATCATTTACAAGCCTGCGCGCGCTCTCAAATACCTCGCCCTGCTGGTACTGCGACTTGACGAACAGAACCCGAACGGTTCCGCTCTCGTCCTCGACCGTCGCCATTATGTTTCCGTTCTTGGTGAGCATCTTGTCATACACCATGCCGATGATCCCAACCTCCTTGCCTTCGGCATACTGCTTGACCGCATCGATGTCCTTGAGCATCCCAGACATTACAGAGCGGTGCAGCCGTATGAAATCGCGCAGCTTTCCGAACCTGTCGTTGAAGTAGTCCGCAAAATCTGCAGCCGTGCCGCCAGTCTTGTCGATTTTGCTCTCCTTGACCGTGAACCGTGCCTCGACATCCTTTGCTATCGGCCTAAAGTCCCCAGACCGCACGATTTCTATCGGCTCTGGGACCTTTTCCTCGACTTGCTGCTTTATTATCTGGTCGAGAATCTGCTTTGTCAGTATTGCCGCGCCGCTCTTGCCGGAAAAAAACGATTCTATGCGCGCACACAGCGCCTCTATGTCCATGCCGGTAACGCGCGCATCGTTGATCTCCGAGGCGATCACTACCCTGTTGCTCAGTCGGCTTGCGAGTTCTACGACTAGTTTGTTGTCCGACAAGAAAAGCCCCCAGAGTAACTTTGGCAAAATAGGTATAAATCCCTTTAGAAAACGAAACGATAGCCATTGCTTATAAATGACTTAGGCCCAGCAGTTGCAGGAATTATATGGTGTATGTTAAAAATCCAAGAGAAAAAGAGAACGCCGGTTCTGACAAGAAGCTATCGGGAATTCTTTCTCTCGCGGCATCCGGGCTCTCTGCGGGATTGCTTGTAGTTGACGGAATTGTGCGTGGCCCGTCTTATGAAAACTGGGGCGAGCTTTCCATTGCCCTGATCCTGGCTTTGAGGGGAAATGCAGACCTGCAAAGTGCAAAGAAGAAATTTGCCTGGTCGGACAAGAAATAAATGAAGCCGCAAAGGAAATCAGGAAAACCTGCGTTAATTGTTGCGCAAATGTCTGGCCCAAATTATTCGGCTTGCTTAAGCGCGAAAAGTGCCATCTCCCTAACATTTTCAGGTATATTTTTTAATTCCTCTATATTCTCCCTGTCAAACCAGCGTATATCTCTACTTTCTTCATTTTTCAAAAATTCAGAAGTTTGCACAGTCCCTAAATAGTACATACAATAGTGATTATGGTCTCCAACACTGTGTAAATTCGCATTAAATGGTATTGCGAGCCTCCTAATCACGTCCTCTGTCTTCTTCATTCCAAAATCTGAAAAAATAAAATCAAGGCCTGTTTCCTCTTTCACCTCTCTTACTATTGCCGTATCTGGTGTTTCATTAGGTTCTATATGCCCTCCCGGAAACAGCCATTTGTTAAGCTTTGTATGAAAGACCAAGAGGATTTTATTATCAAAAAAAATACATGCTCCAACAGTCAAGTCCGTCTTAATATTTTGCATATCCTCTCCTAGAAAGTATTTATCAACCAACTTTATATACGGAGAGGTACATTTTAGCTATCCTCTTCTGGTCTTCTTCTGAAATTTCATTCAGCCCTGGTTTAACCAATCGATCATCAAGAAGGTTTATGCCATATACAATCGAAGCGTATACAAGATCCAAAATTTTCGATGGCAATGAAGAGGAATATCGCCAGTTTATTGGTTCTCCCTTGTTTACCACCTCTATTCTTCTATTTTTTATAAAATATGTCCACACATCTTCTCCATATTCTACTTTATAAGCGTGATTTTCAAACGCCTCCAAATCAAACTCTACTCTTTTCGATGTTCCAGAAACTAAAAACACCCCAGATTTTAATCCCTCGATATCATTAATTTTAATTGAGTGGTTCGGATTTCCAGTAACTGCAAGGACTATATCTGCCTTAGAAAATGAAGGAGATACTCTATGTTTTCCAGAAGCGCTTATTAGTCTAATTGGATCTGTATCATATACTATAAGGGATTTGCAATGACCCTCCAAGTATCCTGCAACATGGGATCCCAAGTTTCCGTAACCCAACAGCAAAATTCTCTGATCCTCTAGGCTAGGTAAATTATTTTCTTCAAGAAACCTCTCAGTATTGTATATTATTGCTCTAGCCACATAACTATCCTCTACGCGTTTTAATTTTGATTGTGCAATCGAAATTACGGGCAGTCTTTTAAGTATGGCCTTCTCCCATAACCAATGACCTTGATTCGTGTCCTCAACAATTCCCAAAACATTCGCCCTTTTATCTAGAATCTCCGCGATCCCACTAGTGTATCCACCTATTTCCTCTATTATTACATTTTCTTTTGAGGAAAGGACCTCCTTCCGAACTATCTCTTTTATATCGCCTAAGGAATCCGGTACAACCACTTCAAAATCATTGCATAACTCATTAACTACCGATTGAACAGCAGAATAGGGTATCCCCACTATTTTTCTTACTTTATAGCCTTCCGTCAAACTTTCAATGAACGGCAAGGCAAATTCATTTAGGTGATGAACCAAAATCAATTCAGTGTCATGTTTACCTCGAGCAATTTCTTTACATAATAGTGCTTTAGGATTGTTATCAACAAGTTCTGGGAAAAGCGCATCCGCTCTACCCACTTTTTTACTAATCCCCACAGACTAATTATGAATTTCGGGGTTTATATTCATTGTTAAATATTCGTTTAACAACCGATTTATTCCTTTATCGATTCCAGAAGGCTTAGCAGGTTCCAAATCACCGTCCTTGCATAAGGAGGGAGATTGATGTCGTTGCTTACCTCGTCTATCTTATAAGTCGCCTGGCTCGCCTTTACCGCGTATGCCTCCTTGCCCTCAAGCGCCTTCTTTGCCTCGTCAAGCGCGCTCTTGACATTCCTCGGAACACTGTTGTCGCCTAGGAGCATGTCTATCTGCTGCTTTACCTGCAAAATCGTCTCATCGAATTTTTTCTCATCCTTAGCCACTTTATCACCAGTTTTAGATATGCGGGCCCGGCGGGATTTCCATCATTGGATTTTGAACCCGCGGCCTACAGCTGTCTTCAGACAGTTAGAAGGCTGCCGCTCTATCCAAGCTGAGCTACGGGCCCAGCTAGATATCATGGAGCGGCTAGATATAAAAGAACTCCCTTAGGGTGTCGGTCGTCGTCTGCGCAAGCTCCTCCACGCCGATGTCCTTTATCTTTGAAATCATCTCAAGCGACCTCTTCACATCCAGCGGCGTCTTGCCAACAACCGGCGAGTCGGTCTCCACAACGATGTTCTTCACATCGATTGCGCGTATCGCCTCCCTTCTCTTGCTGTTCTCGACAGGGGGCACCGAGATGATATATCCTCTTTTCTCGACCTCGATTGCGTCGCTGCCATTGCCCTCAAAGAAGTGGAACATGACCCTTTTCATCTTGTGCTTGTCTAGTAGCCTCATTATCTCATCAAAGCCTCCGCGCGAATGTATCACAACAGGAAGTTCTAGCTCGCCTGCAAGTGCCAGTTGCCTTTCAAATACCTCTCTTTGCACATCAATGTCGCTTGGCGTTTTTGCAATCTTGAAATCAAGCCCAATCTCTCCGATGCCGACAATCTTCTTGTTTGCCTTCACAAGCGCATGCAGAGAGCTCACCGACCTTGCGTCGCTGTGCGCAAAATCGGGCGCTATCCCGACTATCCCAAACACGATCTCCTCTGCGGTGAGCTCTGAAACCTGCAGATTGTCCTTTCCGCTGCCGCCAGTTGCAAGTATCACCTTCATGCCGTGTGCCATCGCGTCAGCAACCGCAGCCTTTGGATCATCGAAAAGATTGAGGTGGCAGTGCGCATCTGACAATTCGGCAACCGCCTGCGCCATCCTGGAAAGAGAAGCAGTGCTCTGATACATCTAACCACAACGAATAGGCTATATACCTATTCCGACCTTAAAAAATATAAGAGCGACTACCTAAGGCACCCGTCGCAAGTCACGATTGCATGGCACCAAAAAACGAATCTGCACAAGCTGCGCAAAGAAAGCTCGAAAGGACGGTAAGGCAGCTGAGGACCATAACCTACACAGCCCTTGTCCTTGGCATAATCGGCATACTTATAGGCGTCTATCCGCTGCTCTCTTCAGCGCTCAAGGGGCAGGCCGTAAACTACGGGCACACGCTTAGCGGGATAAATGCCCCGCTGACTCCACAGCAGCTCGCAGTCATAAACAACGCATCGAATTCCTATTTTGAGCAGGCAGGTGAGATGTACCTCAACAATCCTGCGAGCACAAACGCTACCGGAGTTAAGGCCACACAGACAAACTCCATTATAGTAAACGGCAAGCCATCGGTGATATACCTTGGCGCAATATCATGCATATTCTGCGGGGAGAACAGGTGGGCGATGGCTCTGGCACTTGCAAAGTTCGGCCAGTTCGGCGCCCTCTACAACGGCTACAGCTCAGTGGGCGATGGCGATGTGCCGACGCTTTATTGGCTGCCTGCGCAGTACAACGCATCTGCAGGAACAGTGTTCGGGGCCAATTATACGAGCAGCTACATCAACTTCCTGCCGATGGAGGGCCAGTCAAAGATAACTGGCGGCTTTGTGTTCCCAACGCTGCAAAGCACCCAGTCTGATGCGCAGAGCTTTGGCAATCCTGCTTACGTAGAGGCGGTGAATGCGATTGCAGCGCAGAACAACTACGCTGGCACGCCCTACACGATATGGGGAAGAAACATTGTGCCCGGAGCAGATGCAGTTGCAGGCTTTGCACAGCTCAACAACAGCGTAGCGCTCACATATATGACTCACGCGCAGGTTCTTTCGCAGCTCGCAAAGCCAAACGATACATTCGCATGGACGCAGTATGTCGGCGCTGACATATACATCGCGATGATGTGCGGCACGCTAAACAACACCGCGCCTATCTGCTCGCTGCCTGCGATAAAGAGCATCGAGGCTCAAGAAGGGTATTAGGAAATGCGCGCACTTGCTTACTTCAAGGCACTATACAAGTCAAAGCTTGTCCTTGCGACCACTGCACTCCTTGCGATAATCTACTACTATGCGATACAGTACCTGATATTCCTAAGCTCATATCACGGCGCAGTTTTCGTCACAGTTCCGGCGCCGATGCTCTACTTGCTTGCAATCAGCGGCGCTGTGCTGCTAACCATCAGCATACATTCGATAAAACTTGCGCGATCAAAGCTTGAAACCGAATCTGTGGGGATCGCAAGCGCAGTTACAACGGTTGTCGGCGGCTTTGTTGCAGGATGCAGCTGCACCGTGCCTCTTCTGTCGTCCTTGCTCTACCTTTTTGCCCTCGATGCGCTGGCGGTCGGTTCAATAATATCATTCATAGCCGCATACCAGCTCTACATCTTTGCGGCGCTGATACTGCTCAACATATTGCTATCGTACTATCATCTGCACAAGATGTCCGGCTCGTGCACCCTAAAGAACGGCAGGATCGTAAGACTGAGGCGATAAAACAGCGCTACTTCTTAATCCTTGTGAGTCAATATAATAGCAGTGGAAAGATGGCTGCGCGCAAAAAGCCCCCTATAAGAAAGAAAATAAGCGCAAGCATAAAGAAGAGCGCAAAGCCACAACAAAATTTCGTTCCGGAAGATTTCGAAGACTTCCTAATGCAAAGGATATCATTGCATGCAACAAAGAGGGCAGATGCGCTGCTCGCAGAGCTTCTCTACAATCTTACTCCCGCCACAAAGAGCCTCGGCTATGCGTCGGGCTTTGGCGCAGGACTGGTCCTATCGGCAAAGCACAACAAGTTCAATACGATACATCCTCTGATAAACGCCCTTGAGAACGCAGGGTTCCATAGCATCCTCTATCGTCCCGGCAGATCTGCAGTTGTGATAGACGCACACCACAATCCAGACTGCAAGCACGGCATAGACGGCGAGATGCACGTTTTCGAGGCAGGGATGATAGCAGGCTATCTCAGCCATGCGACCGGAAGGAGGCTCAATGTACACGAGAAGCTCTGTGCGCACGGCAAGAGCTCGGCATGCAGGTTCGTGGGCAGCGAGGACCAGCAGCTCAATCACATCGAAGGGTTCGGCGGGATCGAGGAGATGCGAAGGGAGATGCGCAACGCGATGTCAAAGCACAGGGAGGCAAAGGTTAGCGGCGAGTACTTCTCACTGCAGATTATTCCATTCACCAAAGAGCCTCTGCGAACAGAGATGGTCAAGCTGATGCACCAGGTTGGCAAGGGACTACCAAGTAGCAAGCTGAGCGCAGAAGCGCTTCGGAGCATGGCTGCGCTTTTCGACGCAAGAAGCGTCAAGGTAAAGAAAGAGGGCCGCACGACAACTGCTAGGATAGAGCTTCACCCGGAGAACTCGAGTGGCGGCTATGCAGACATTGTGGCGGCATTCTTTGCGGGCATGGTGCACAAGGACGGCAAGCGCATGGTCATCGACAGGAAGCCGGGCAGCGACGGCAGCTATACTATAGAAATTACGGCCTAGCCGCATTCTTTTTGATCCTGGCCTTAACAAGCCTCTTTATCAGGCCCACGGGAATCTTCCTGTCCAATGGGACCTGCACTGCGGATTTTGTAG
>JAGWHG010000080.1 GCA_028866975.1 Microcaldota archaeon
TGCCTATCCCGACGTAAATCGGAAGAGAGAACACCTCTCTTAGCGTGAAGACCGCGATCACGGCAACGAACAGAGTGTCCATTGCGAACACCGGGGCTATCCTTGATATCTCGTCAAACTTTGCGGCGTAAAAGTAGAAGAATATCGCAAGCGCCTCCAGCAATCCTGCAAACAGGGCGAGCGCGAAGTTCACTATTGAGAGTGCGGCAAAGCCATTGAAGATGCCCAGCAGCACCGCTATGAAGACTATAACGAAGAGGGATATCTCGTTTATGGTAGCCGCCTTTACAAGCTTGGTGAGCGTGTACTTGTCCATTATGTTGCTTATCGCCCATATTGCCGCGGCGAGTATCGCAAATTCCTCCCAGAGCGCCATAGTTAGCTATTCGGGGATATGGTTAATAATATATTTGGGACAAGATTAATCTTGCGCCCCTGTAGCTCAGTGGTAGAGCGCGTGCATGGTAAGCACGAGGTCGCGAGTCCAATTCTCGCCGGGGGCTTGCTCTCTCATCTTTTTAGCCTTTATTATTCAATTAGCAGTGTGCACGGCAGGATCAAACTTCAGAGCGCAATGGAATACCTGATGACGTACGGGTGGGCAATCCTGGTCGTTGCAATAGTTCTCGGCTTAATGTTTGGGCTGGGGGCCTTCAGCGCAAGGGGAGTCATATCAAACAGCTGCCTCACGTCCGCAGGATACCTCTGCCAGAACCCGATCCTGAACTCAACTGGATGGCTGGGCATGAAGTTCGGATGGATCGGCGCATATCCGATAACAATAACAAACATTGCTTGCACTGCAAACAACGCCGCTCCCGCATCCACGCAGG
>JAGWHG010000081.1 GCA_028866975.1 Microcaldota archaeon
ACGTGCTGGACGTCTCGGTCGATAGGTTCAACGAAATGATCAAAGGCGCAAGGCCTGAAGCAGGCAGGATAATCAAGTTCATGTGCGACGAGCACGGCTTTTCACATGAGAGGGTAGGGAAGGTTGCGGACAAGCTGCTCGAGATTAAGGGCAGGAAGGGCCAGAAAGGAATAAATACTTGGCTATGACATCTACTTCTGATTCAATGCAGAAAACGGTATCAAAAAGCAAAAGGAAGCTCGGAAAGCACTACAGGTCCAGAGTGAAGATAATGAAGCTGAGGAAGGCTGCAAGGAAGAAGCTCAAGAAGCAGCGCTAGGCAATGTCGTTGTACATCTTGTCGTTGAATTCGTACGCCGTCACATCAGCGCCTTTCACTATCCCAAGGCTTTCCAGCAGCTCCTCCCTGCTGCCGCATTCCCTGATGCCGCTCTCCAGGTCTATTGCGATGACCCTCCCGTTATACTCGGAATAGACCACGAAGCTCCTGTCCGCATCCCTTATCCTTATTATCACTTTCGAGGACGCGGAGCCAAGCGCGACTAGCAGGCTGCAGAGAAGGACAGCCCTGTCGAAGACGTCGCCAGCCTCGTGCTTGAGCGTTTCGGAAGGCTTCTGCCAGAACTGTATGGGCAGCGCTATGGGCGTTATTACATCCTTGACGTAATCGTATGCCTTTGCAGCAGCCTCAGGAAAGTGCTCCTCATACCTGTATAATGGGAACTTGTCCGTTATGCCCTTTGCCACATTTGCAACCCCGTCGTTCTCAGGGGTCACGAGCTTCGGCAGCTCAGCGACATAGA
>JAGWHG010000082.1 GCA_028866975.1 Microcaldota archaeon
ATAATATCCGTGTTTCTGGTCGGGCCGCAGGGCCCTATGTCCATAAGCGAGAATATAAACTTCCTGCTCGCAATAATAGCGGGCATGCTGACATTCCTCTCGCCATGCATACTGCCGCTGCTGCCGGCATTCTTCTCTTACATGGCGGGAACCACCGCAGAGGCTGCAAAACATGAAAATTAACATCTATCTAATCGGTTTCGGCGCGATAGCAGCTATACTGCTAGTGTCTGCCATATCCACGCTGTACTTCAACAAGGGTATAGGCCCCCAAAATGTCTCCATCTCGACCCTGCCAAACCTTGGCCCGGCCCCTAATTTCCAGGGGATATCCGGATGGATAAACTCCCAGCCGCTGAACATCACGCAGCTGCGCGGCAAGGTGGTGCTCGTGGACTTCTGGACTTACTCGTGCATTAACTGCATAAGGTCAATTCCCTATCTCAACGCATGGGAGAATGCTTATGGGGGCAACGGACTTGTGATAGTCGGCGTGCACACCCCTGAGTTCACGTTCGAGCACAACCTCACCAACGTCCAGGACGCGGTCAAGAAGTTTAGCGTGACCTATCCCGTCGCACTAGACAATGCTTATGCCACATGGACTGCGTACCAGAACCAGTACTGGCCTGCCGATTACATAATAGACAAGAACGGCAATGTAAGGTACGTCCAGCTCGGCGAGGGCAACTACAACACAACAGAGAGGGTGATACGCGAGCTGCTCCAGAACGCAGGCTATGTGGTC
>JAGWHG010000083.1 GCA_028866975.1 Microcaldota archaeon
TCTGCACTCCTGCCGCCTGGTCGTAGACCGGGAATCCCTCGAGCCAAAGAGACTCGGTTTCCTGGTAGTTGCCAGAATTTGTCAATAGGCCCGGTACCTGCGATGATGTCAACTGAACGACGTTATCGAAGTACTGTGATGTGCTGAAGATAGATAGCTGTGAGAATGTCAATCCTCCGCCGTTTGTGGTTGAGACCACCGAGCTGTTAACTCCAAGTGCGCCAAGTCCTGCGAATGCAGAGGTTGATGTTGGCGTTGAGGTCACCGCGAATGGGGAGTTTGTCTGTGGGTAGGAGTACTGGTTTGAGGATCCAGACTGAGTTGCCTTTGACGCTCCTACTGTTCCTGCATTGAGGACTGCGCCGTTGAGCACAGAGCCGATGAGCGCCTTTAGGTTGTATGAACCAGCCGCTGTGACTGATCCCTTCTCTCCTAGCCATACCTGTGAATTGGATAGAGTGCATGTTGGGGTTGTAACCGTGCACGAAACGCCGGCAGTGTTTGTCACTGTTGCCGTGATAGGTGTTGTCGTGTATGCAAGGTTGCCGATTACTGCGGCGATGTTTGCAGCAACTACTCCGTCGCTTGGCTGTGCGGTTGATCCGACCACGACCTGTACGACAGGCTGTCCTGCGCTGTTTAT
>JAGWHG010000084.1 GCA_028866975.1 Microcaldota archaeon
CTGATAATAAAAGTCGAGAAGGAAAAGGTAAGGCAGAAAGTCAGGGCTTAGCGTCCGGCAGTCTCAGCGCTTGAGCTTCTTCTCTATCTCTAGCAGCAGGTCTATTATGAAACCCGCTATGATCGAGAGTATCCCGACCACGACGAGCATGAACGCTATCAGCGTCCTTCCTATAAGGTTGAATATCCCTGTCGTGAAGTAGGCGTATACAACATAGAGCCCGATTATCCCGCCTATGATTATCAGTATGACCCCAAGCCCGCCGAATATCAGGAGCGGGTTGTAGTCCCTTGCCATGCGGATTATGTGAGACGCCACGTTTACACCATAGAAGAACTTCGACTTAGTGAGCTTCGAAGGCCCCTGCCCTCTCGGATAGTAGCTAATGGGCACCTCAACTATTTTATAGCCCCTGTTCGCAAGCTCGATCGCAAAGAACGCTATCCCGGCGCGGTACGGGGTCTCGCTTCGCATGCTGTCAAACGCCTTGCGGCTCATGACAAACAGCCCTGTGAGCACATCCCCGATCTTCTTCTTGTACACAGTGCTGTAGGTCTTTGAGAGGAACTTGTTACCGAACTGTATGTAGCGCTGCATCGAGCCCTTCTCAAGCTTCCCAAACCTGTTTCCAAGCACAAGG
>JAGWHG010000085.1 GCA_028866975.1 Microcaldota archaeon
TCTGGATAAGCTCCCCTGTGCGGATGCCGTCCTCCCTTAGTATGGAGCTTACTATCACCGCCCCGTCATGGCTCCCCATGACCTTCCATATCCTGCCCAGGACTTTCCACGCGTCCCTGTTCTTTCTTGGGAGGGTTTTGCTGCCGTCCATCTAATTTGTGTTTGCTTGAGGAATTTATAAACAAGCGCCATAGTAACGTTTCTATAGGCTTAACGCGATAACATATTGGAAATCGGGGGCGTGTGGCGCAACTTGGATAGCGCATCGGCTTGCGGAGCCGGAGGTTGCGGGTTCGAATCCCGTCACGCCCGTTCAGACCTTTTTTATCGTATTGTTCTTTACTAGGAAGAAACTGAGACCATCGGAATCTATTCCTGACTTCATGTGGTTTATGTTGTCCAGCTTGTCTTCGAAAAGGTCAATCTTTGCGTATTTTTTTGCAAGCACATTGACCTTCCTGCGCTTCCACTCCTCATCAGGTATGCGCAGCTCGCTGCGCTTCCTATAGATGATGTCTGCTACAGCGATCTTGTTCTTCTTTAGCAGGTAGACTACATGCTTGTGCGAGTCGTTGATCCTTGCTGTTAGTATGACAACCCTTGCGTTCTTCCTCTTGGAGATGAAGTTGATCAGCT
>JAGWHG010000086.1 GCA_028866975.1 Microcaldota archaeon
GGGAAAGATGCAAGTTTAGGCGAGAAAATGATTGATATTTACTCACTTATTATCTATCCGATAATCTACATTTTACCAGGATACGTTGCAAACGGAGCTCCAGTCCTTTTTGGAGGTGGAAGGCCTATTGACAACGGGAGGAAGCTTAGCAAGAATAGGATCTTCGGAGACAACAAGACCTGGAGGGGATTGGTTGCGGGGCTGCTCGCCGGAGCTTTGATTGGATTTGGAGAGTCATTTGCGCTTCCATTCATGCTTGAGATTGGAATACTTGAGGCATTAGGCGCGCATTTTGGAGATCTGGTCGGAAGTTTCATTAAAAGAAGGGGAGGAAGGTCACCGGGACACAAAGCAGGACTCATGGATCAGTACCTTTTCGTGATATTTGCAATCCTGTTTGCTGCACCACTCGGAAACTTACCGAGCATCTACGGAATAGTCTTCATTCTTGTGATAACAGGGGCGCTCCATCTTTTCACAAACTCTGTTGCGCACAGCTGGAAGCTAAAATCTGTTCCTTGGTAATCAGTGCGTCCAAAACCACGGCAAAATGTTTGCAAGCACTGCAAGCACGGTTATCCACGCAAGTGCCGCCAGAATTCCCTTATCCTTTGTAACCAGCTGGAATA
>JAGWHG010000087.1 GCA_028866975.1 Microcaldota archaeon
GAACTCGATTCCGAAGTGAAGTAGGTGAGGCCCTCCGTATGTGACATCAAGTGCGCCTAGCGCGAGCACTATGAGTAGCAAGAAGAGGATTCTCCGGTCCTTTACATAGTCGAATGTTGCCATCTAATTACGCTCGTGCCTCTTTTTGTAGAGAAGTATCATTGGCGCGTTGCCTAGCCATGTTGTTATCAAGTCTCCGATCAGTCCGAAGAGCACCACCCCAGAGATCTCGTAGTAGGTTGGGACGTATGCGACCAGCGAGACCGCAAAGAGCACCGCAAAGGATGCGATTGCAGCAGCAGTCATTGTCATTCCTGTCTTCATTGCGCCGTACGCTCTCTCCTCAGGCGTTCTCTCCCTTCTCTTTAGAATCCTAACCGCGGTGATGATCTCTGTGTCGATTGCGTATCCGATGAGCATGAGGAGTCCACCTAGGCTTGCAAGACCAAGAGGGATGTTGAGCAAGACCATTGCACCAAGAGCGATTATCATGTCGTTTCCTGCACCGAAGATTATCGCGAGGGATGGCGCCCATGCCCTGAAGATGACCAGCACAGCAATCGAGATGAGAACGAATGCTGCGAT
>JAGWHG010000088.1 GCA_028866975.1 Microcaldota archaeon
CTTGGAAAGAGGCTAAAGAACTTCAACATACTCGAGCTTCTTGCAGCATTCATCAACCACAGAAGGGAGATTGTAACAAAGAGGAGCACATTCGAGCTTAACGTTGCAAAGGACAGAATGCACATTGTCGAAGGTCTGCTTGTCGCAATTGCAAACATCGACATGATGGTAAAGCAGATAAAAGAGAGCAAGGAGCTTGCTTCTGCGCGTGCAATGCTAATGAAGGAGTACTCTCTTTCCGAAAAGCAGGCAAATGCAATACTTGACATGAAGCTCAGCAAGCTCACAAACCTTGAGTTCACATCCCTCACGGATGAAAAGGCCGAACTTGAGTCCAGCATTTCATATTACTCCGCACTCCTTGCAGATCCAAAGAAGATTGATGAGATAATCAAGAAGGAGACGCTTGAAGTAAAGAAAGAATATGGCAGACCAAGAAAGACGCAGCTAATGCAAGACGATGGATCTTCGGATAGAACCGAAGAGGATCTGATATCCGATGATAAGATAACAGTGATATTCACAAATGTGGGGTATGTAAAGAGGATGAACCTAACCACCTACAAAGAG
>JAGWHG010000089.1:0-261 GCA_028866975.1 Microcaldota archaeon
CTCCTTTTAAATTCTACAGTGGTACCTTCTTCGGACTCTAGTAGTTTAGCTATCGTTTCGGAATTCATGCTATCTTTCTCAGAATTATATTAAAATGTAAAGTATTTAATACTTTTATATTATTTAATATAAATTAGCAACTCTTCCGATAATCAAAATAGAAAAAAAGCCTAAGAGAAAAATAAAATGGAGGGGCAACGCCCCTCGAACTGTAAGTGTGCGCTTGTTGATGGGGACCTTACTTCTTGCCCGTTGAGCCCC
>JAGWHG010000089.1:271-555 GCA_028866975.1 Microcaldota archaeon
GAGGACGAATCCAACAACGACTATTCCGATCCATGTTTGGCTTGCGCCAAGAGCCACGGAGACAACCAAGAGTGCCACTCCTGCGATCTGCCCTCCCTTCATGGCCATCTTGACGGACTCTTCCATCCAGCCCCATGCAAAGCTTCCAAGGCTGCCAAAGAGCAGACCTATCGAAGCTATCAGGGCTACCGCCCAAAGCACACCGGCAAAGCCACCGAGTACGCTTCCGCTCAAGGTCGCAACCAGTCCGTTTGCGCTAAGAGCCTGGGACGCCACATATAGAT
>JAGWHG010000008.1:0-10459 GCA_028866975.1 Microcaldota archaeon
GCTGACCGTCAGGGTCAGGTTATCGAAGGTCTGGCGCGCGACGGTCAGAAAGTTGGCGTAATGCAGCGTGCCGTCGGTGACGGTTATCTGGTTGAGCTGCGTCGCCAGCGCCGTCGCGCCGAGGCCGTCGGCGAGGATGCCGGAAAGGTCCTAGACGACATGAAGGTGAAGAGGTACTGCTGCCGAAGGATGCTGATAAGCCACGTCGATCTGATCGACGATGTCATCGGATACGGCAGGAAATAAGTAAAGGCTAAAAATGTTCAACAGATAATAACTAGGCTGGGGTCGTCTTCTAGCTTGGTTAGGATCTGTGCTTAGGGAGCATAAGACCCGAGTTCAAAACGAAAGTGAAAATCTCGGCGACCCCAGATTGATGGTGCAAAACATGAATGAAGAAGGAACAAAACTCTTTGACGAGATGGGCTACCAGGAGGTAGGCATACACATAGGTACGAAGATAAAGTCTCCCGGCATGAAGCAGTTCATCTCAAGGGCAAGGGAGGACGGGCTGTATCTTTTCAACCTCTCCCTTATCGATGAGAGGATAAAGGTCGCCGCAAAGATGCTGGCCAAATACGAGCCAAAGGACATTGTGCTCACAGCGGCAAGGATCTACCCAAGGGCAGCCGCGTCGAAGTTCGCAGAGATTACGGGAGCAAAGTTCATGGAGGGGCGAGTGATGCCCGGAGTTTTCACAAACCCTAACAGGACCGATTACACAGAGCCTGGAATCATACTGATGAGCGACACGCGCAACGAGCGACAGGCAATACGCGAGGCAAGCAAGACAAGCATACCTGTGATCGCTCTGTGCGATACTGACAACTGGATAAAGTTCGTAGACCTAATAATTCCGTGCAACAACAAGGGAAGAAGGTCCCTTTCACTGATATATTTCCTTCTCGCAAGAGAGTTCATGAAAGAGAAGGGAGCGATAAAGTCAGATGAGGAGTTCAAGTACAAGGTGTCTGACTTCGAAGCAAAGGTAGAGATGAAGGCCAAGTAAAGCCTTCCTATTTATAATTTGGTGCCTTATACCAAGACGATGCACCATCACCACAAAGCGCAGGCGGCAGTCGACTTCATGATGTCTTATGGCATAGCCATGATGATAATATTCATAGCGATAGCGATAATATTCAAGACCGGCCTGCTCAATCCGCTGCTTGTCCCATCGACATGCAACCCCATCCCAGGATTTGGCTGCAGCCAGCAGTCGATAAACTCGACAACCGGGATCCTGACCTTCACTCTTGCGCAGGCAACGGGAACCAGCATAACGATAAACGGATTCGCATGCTCCATGGCGCCCAACGCAATCGGCGACAAGCCGCAATATGGCAACATTTTCGTCACTAACGCGATGAGGTTCTACCCGTCAGGATACGATCCAAGCAATGCCCTCAGCCCGCTGCCTTCAGGAACGTCCAACACGATCAAGCTCTACTGCTATTCGGGCGCGGGAGCGGCGAAGGGCAACATAGGCAACGCATTCTTCGGATACGTCTGGCTCAATTATACTGTAACTGGCTACGGCTCGATAGTCCAGCGTGTCGCATCGATAACTGCAAAATACGATTGATCGCGCACTCAAAGCAGTTGCGCAATCTTTGAGCTCTTGTACCTGCTAGTTTTGTATTTCGTGCTTATCCTAACAACTTTGGCACGCATTCCATTCGATTTGAGCCAATCATTTACTGAAGGTATGTTCACTTTCTGGTCATAGCCGAACACGATGACGCTCGGTTTGTACTTCCTGATGATGTTATACCTATCGGACGATTTTCGCAGTTTGTTCCCCACGACTGCCTCGTCCACAACCTTCAGCGCCTTGAGCATACTCACCCTGTCGTTTTGCCCAAATACCGGCTCTCTCTTCTTGAACATGCGGATACTCTCATCGCGCGCAACGACCACTATCAACTTACTTCCAAGCCTGCGTGCCCTCTCAAGATATAGCAGGTGGCCCGGATGCAGTATGTCAAAGGATCCGAATGCGAGTACAACCTTTGCCATTTGCTCACTTCTTTCCGCTGTGCTTTTCTATGTCCTTTATCTCCTTTGCAGTTAGCCTGTGGAAGAGCGGCTCAACTTTGTCTATGTTGAGCTTTGTCTCCTCAACAAGTCCCTCGACAAGCTCCGCCATCTCCGGCTCGATGCCAAATACATCAAGTATCTTTGCGCTTGCATTCGGTGTGAAAGGATAGAGCATTATCCCTAGGTCATGCACTATGTTTATGCATGTGAAGAGGATGTCTGATACCCTCTTCAAATCCTCCTCTTTCTTGCTCTTCACAAGCTTCCAAGGTTCTGTTGCGCTCATCAGCGTGTTGCCGACTGTTGCAAGTTCCACAACGTCCCTAAGCGCCTCCCGCATCTCGATCTTCTTGAAATGCTGCTCGTACTTTAGGAGAATGTCGTCCATCTTGCCCTCAATTTCCGGTAGCATCTCGCCATCTGGCACCTTGCCGTCGAAGTTGCTTTTTATCAGCGTAAGAGTTCGATTGATGAAATTGCCTATCACGTTGTTCATGTCGTTGTCCACTGCCTGTTTTAGCGACTCTATCGTGAAGTCGGTGTCTGCAGTCTCCGGCAGCATGCTCGCAAGCGCAAAACGCCAGTAATCCGACGGGAGTATCTGCAGCGCTTCTTGTATGTCAAGGCCTATTCCTCTGCTCTTTGAGAATTTCTGCCCCTCCCAGTTGAGGAATTCGTATGCGTATATCGTTGTTGGGAGCACGTACCCGACCTTGCTGCCAATCAGCATCCCAGCCCAGATGAGCGTGTGCGGTTCTATGTTGTCTTTCCCCATGAACTGTATCAGCTTTGTGTCCTCGCCCTTCCAATAAGCAGTCGCAGCCTTTTCGTTCCACTGTCTTGTTATTCCTATGTACGCCAATGGCGCATCAAACCAGACATAAAAAATCTTTCCCTCAAATCCCTTCATCGGCACCGAAAAGCCGTATTTGAGGTCCCTTGTTATCTCCCTTGGCTTGAGGCCGCGCTTAATATAGCCGAGGCTGTGGTTGACTGCGTTCTTGCTCCAGTTGTTCTTTGCGCTGCTCTCTATGAACTTCTTTATCTGGGGCTCGAGCTTTCTGAGGTCGAGTGCAAGGTTTGTTGTCTTCTTGAATTGTATGTCGCTCTTGCCGCATATCGTGCAGTATGGATTTATCAGGTCCTTTGGGTCTAAGAGATTGCCGCAGCTGTCGCACTGATCACCCCTTGCCTGTTCGTATCCGCAGATCGGACACTTTCCCTCTATGAATCTATCGCTTATGAAACGTTTGTCTATGTTGCAGTAGGGGAGCTCGGAATCGACCTTTGTTATATAGCCGTTCTTATCCAGCGCTTCGAATATCTCATACACCACTGCCTTGTTCTGTTCCGTGTGCGTCTCACCGTATATCGTAAAAGAAAGATTGTACTGTTCAAGCAATGCTTTTATCGCACGGTTGTTCTTATCGGCAAGCGCCTGGGGCGTCGTCTTCTCCTTCAGAGCGCGCAGCTCTATCGCCGCGCCGTGCTCGTCTGAGCCGCAGATGAATATCACATCCTCCCCAGACATCTCTAGGAACTTGTAGTAAATGTCGGCCGGGAGTATCGAGCCTATGAGGTTGCCTAAGTGTATTATGGATTGGACATAAGGCAGTGCGGATGTAACAATATACCTAGCCATGAGAACCAGTCGTGTCGTCAATAGCTATTGCAAGCGATTGTTTTTATTACTTAGGTGTTATTTGCCCCATTTTCCGTCTGAATATGGGCATATTAGTGGAAGTTTCAGATGCAGGTTTTATTCCTTTTAAATGCGATTTTGCATGATATACTGAACAATTGGGGGAAGTCATGGATGCTATAGCTGCCGAGGAGATAAAGAACAAGTTCTCAGAGTTCTTCAATTCGTATTACATCGAGCAGATAAACTCGATGTACATCAGCTATCCAAAGAAAAGGAGCCTTCTTATTGACATAACAGACCTGCAGAAGTTCGATTCAGATCTCGCATCTGAATTGATAAACAAGCCGGACCTAATCCTGCCATCTGCAAATGAAGCTCTCGTCGCAATGAATCCGAATCCTGACGCTAAGGAGCCGGTTTATGCAAGGTTCCTTGGGATCGATAACGAGAACCTCATGATTCAAGATGTGGGTTCCCAAAACATCGGCAAATTGATAATGCTCGATTCGCTTGTTGTAAAGAGGTCGGAGATAACGCCGAAGGTGCACATCGGGGTATACAGGTGCTCTTTTTGCAATTCGGTCCTCAAGCTTCAAATCGACAAGGACAACGTGCCTGACGTGTGCCCCCAGTGCAGGAGAAGGTCGCTTAGGCAGGTCAATGACGAGTCAGAATTCATAAACCTGCAGAGGATCGCGGTGCAAGACCCTCTTGAGAGGCTCAAGGGCAGCACTCCGACATGGCAGCTTGAGGTCTGGGTTGCAGACGATCTGGTCAACACAGTAATCCCGGGAGATAGGATTGACATTACCGGAATACTTAGGATAAGGCCGAAGAAGACGTCGAGGGGCAAGGAGGACAAGGCGCTCTTCACAATGTTCTTTGACACGGTTTCGATTAGGCCAAAGCAGAAGGACTTCGCAGATATCGAGATAAGCCCTGAGGAGGAGCAGGAGATAAAAGAGATGTCAAAGGACCCGCAGATATTCGAGAAAGTCTCATCATCAATCGCGACATCGATATACGGGCATGCCGAGATTAAGCAGGCGCTTGCCATACAGCTATTCGGCGGCACGCCGGAAAAGAGGCTCATAGACGGCGCGCCGATAAGAAGCGACATACACATACTTCTGATAGGAGACCCAGGTTCAGCTAAGACAAGGTTGCTGCAGGCAGTAACTACCCTGGTCCCGAAAGGAATCTATGTCAGCGGAAAGTCGACGAGCTCTGCAGGTCTGACAGCGTCGGCAGAGAGGGACGAATTCGCGGAGGGCGGATGGACGCTCAAAGCCGGTGCCCTGGTATTGGGGTCTGGAGGGGAAGTGTCTATAGATGAATTCGACAAGGTCAGCGACGAAGATAAGTCATCGCTGCTCGAAGCGATGGAATCGCAGTCTATCAGCGTAGCTAAGGCAGGCATAGTTGCAAGGTTCAACGCAAAGACGACGATACTTGCAGCCGCGAACCCCAAGTATGGAAGGTTTGACCCAAACACGTATCCTGCCGAGCAGTTCGATATACCGCCAACGCTTCTCTCAAGATTCGACCTGATATTTCCGATAAGGGACACGCTCGACGAAGAGCAGGACAAAAAGATTGCAAAGCACATACTCGTGCAGCACGAAGCAGCAGGGGCAGCCCTTGCACAGGTGGTGGAATACGAGCAGGTCGAATCGCCACCTGTGAATGCAGAGATGCTCAGAAAATACATAGCGTACGCAAAGAAGTACGTCAAGCCGAGGCTCGCATCAGATGCATCGAAGAGGATTGAGGATTACTATATCGACCTCAGAAAGCTCGGGATGAAGTCTGGTGCCACACCGATAACCCCAAGGCAGATCGAGGGACTTGTCAGGCTCGCCGAAGGTAGCGCAAAGTCGAGATTATCCGCTGTCGTTGAACTAAGGGATGCAGAGCTTGCGATAAGCCTCTACGAATTCATGCTCAGGACCCTCGCCGTTGACAGGGGCGGCAGGCGAGATATCGACACGCTGCTCACCGGAATGCCAAGGGAGAAGGTCACCAAGATAAATGCGATAATGAACATAATCAAGAGGCTCGAGGCAGAGTCGAACTTCGCGGAGTGGGCCAAGGTTCTCGAAGAGGCCGAAAAAGAGGGGATAGATCGAAACACGGCCGGCAGGTTCATAGACGAACTCAAGAGGATAGGAGACATATACAACCCAAGACCAGGTGTGCTTAAAACTGTAAAGCACGATGAGGAATAGGTGTCCTAGTGCCAGTGCCAAGACGCATCGAGATAAGGCAGCCGGTGCATATCCTCATTCTTTTCCTGATAGTCCAATTCGGAGGTCTTCTCCTTGCATCTCTGATCTTTTCGTCCCCGCAAACAACACTGACGCAAGCGTCGTCGCAGGGCATAGGAACACTCACGGTCATCTACTACTTCGGCTTCATAATCTTGTTTGCAGTGCTGATCTTGCTGATAATAAGAATATACAAAGGCGACATAATCTTCACGCTGCTCGAGGCGTTCACGGTCATAGCAACCGCCTTCTTCGTCTTTCTGATAGTGATCGGCTACTTGTTTCCACAGGCGGATTTCACGGCAGTAGGACCGATAGCGCTCATACTTGCGATCGCTCTGATGTATGCAAAGATCAAGCGGCAAAACCTCAGAAATGCTGTAGCAATAATATCGAGCATGGGGTTCGGAGTGGTTTTGGGAGTGAGTTTTGGCTTTGCTGCATCATTTTTGCTGATGGCGCTTGTGGCCGTGTACGATTACGTGGCAGTGTTCATCACAAAGCACATGATAACAATGGCAAAGGCGATGTCGAATCGGAACATGGCGGTGCTGATCGGCTCATCGGACGTTGAAATAGTGCCAAGGTCCGCACTCAAGGCAAGCCAAAGCGAATACAAAAAATACATATCGGAAGTCAAGAAAGCAAAGAATCCGCTGCTCAACAAGATAATAAAGCGCGGCGAAGTGCCGCTCGTTTCGCAGGTCATGCTAGGCGGCGGCGACCTAGGACTTCCGCTTATGCTCTCTGTCAGCGCCTTCTTTGTATTCCTAAATTATTTCCTCAGCATCGCACTGATAATAGGCGCCGTAGCCGGCCAGATACTCACCATGCTGCTTCTCCAAAAGTACATGAGGGGCCTTCCGGCAATACCCCCACTGTTTGCATCCATGTCAATTGCCCTGGGCTTGGCGCTGTTGCTGGTCCCCGGGCAGGACCTAACGCTTTCAATGGCCTTGGTGGTGCTAGGGATAGCCGTGTTTGCAGTGATGGTAACCACGTTAGAAAGGCTGAAGGCAAAGGAGTCAAAAACAAAATAGTAGGGCAGCTATAAATATCCCCAGACGGGATTCAAATCATGGAACGAAGGCAGAAAAATCCGCTGCATTTTTACTCCAATAACGGCCAGAAATCAATAAAGGTAGAGGAGATGCTGGTCCTCAGCGGGCTAGACTTCAAGAAAGTGCTGGTCGAAAACAAAAGAAGTATTCATATCCCTGCAATAGTCACAGACACAGAGCGAATAAATTGCCTAAAGGACATCAAGAGGTATCTCGAACAGAATTCGGTAACGGAAAAAGTATCACTCGATTAAAATTGGTGTGCAGATATGAAGTCTGGCAAATTGCAAGCAATAATAGCAAAAATACACACTCCATACTCGGATCTTATTGCTCTGAATCGCGACTCTAAGAAATATGCAGAGCTGAAGGCAGCGTTTGGCAATTTGGATGATAAAAAGATACAAAAGGAAAAAGAAAAGTTCAATAAGCAGGTCACCTTCTTCAACCAGCAACTCCGCGAAGTATCCAACGAGAGCAAGATAGGATCCGGCCCCGCTAAGATTTTTGATCGAAGAGAATCCGCCCTAAAAGAGCTGGAGAGAGAAAAAAGGAAGTACTTCAATCCGGAGCGTATGAGAATAGAGAAAAATATCGCTGACAGCAACAAGCTGTTTAATGCAAGGTATCTGTTAAACGGCCACATAATGAAAATGTTCATGGCAAGCACATCTGCAGCCATACCTCCTCTAATCATTCCCTCTGTAACTATATTTAAGGGAGTAGCGATGTGGCCACCAGAATTTGCCGCAATTACAATATCGTCAGCCTTCGGAGCCTATATCGCGGTAAGCACATTTATGCAGAGCCGAATGGGAAAGAACAAGGAAACTTGGAACTAATTCAGAACATCCCGAATTTCTTGTTCTTCTTTGATCTGCCATCGTCTTCTCCGCCAACCTTTTCCGCATGGACCCGAAACCTCTCCCTGACCACGACCTTGCCTTTCCCATCGCATTCTTTGCAGAGCTTTTCATAGACCTTGCCCTTCCCTCTGCACCGATCGCATGGCATCATCATCCTAAAGTTGCCGAACAGGCTGTTTTGCTGCATATACCTTCTTCCGCTGCCCTCGCATCGCTGGCACCTTACCTGCTTTGAGCCCGGCTCCCCGCCGCTGCCCTCGCAGTTTGCGCAGTTCTTGTAGCGCTCGACTTCGAACATATTGTCTATGCCCTTCTCCAGATCATTGAAAGAGAAAGACAAGTTGACGTGCGTCTGCTCCTGCTGCCCCGCCCCAAATGCCTCCTCAAATCCGCCAAACCCAAATCCGGCCTGGCCGAATATGTCACGGAAGAGGTCTTCGGTGTTGAAGCCCTTGAATATGTCCTCCTCTGAGAAGTTCCTGCCGAACTGCTCGGATCCAAACATATCGTACTGCTGTCGTTTCTGCGGATCTCCAAGGACCGCATAAGCCGCATTTATGTCCTTAAACTTGTCTGCGGCACTGGGGTCCTTGTTCCTGTCCGGGTGGAGCTTTAGCGCAAGCTCCCTATATGCCTTCTTGATCTGGTCATCGCTGGCGTTCTTGGGTACCCCCAGTATGCTATAGTAATCCTTCGCCATTATTTCCCTTCGCCCTCTTCTTTGCCCTCATCGCCCTTCCCCTCGCCTGCTGGCTGCTGTTGTTCGCCGCCCTGATACATCTCGCCGCCCATCTGCTGCATTGCATCCTTGAGCGCGTCGAACTTCTGCTGGATGAGGTCCTTGTCCTCCTTCTTTATGGCGTCCTTTGCGTCCTCTATCGCCTTCTCCACCTTTTCCTTCGACTCCTTCTTTGCCTTATCGCCGCTCTCCTTGACGAACTTCTCGGCAGAATAGATCATCGATTCGGTGTTGTTCTTAAGCTCTACATAGTCGCGTATCTTCTTGTCCTCTTCGGAGTACTGCTCCGCTTCCTTCATCTTCCTTTCTATATCGTCCTTGTTCATCTTGTGCGGAGCAACGACCTTCATGCTCTGCTCCTTGTTCGTCGCCTTGTCCTTGGCCGTTACGTGGAGTATGCCGTTCGCATCGATATCGAATGATACCTCAATCTGCGGAACTCCTCTCGGGGCAGGCGGTATGCCAGTGAGCATGAACCTTCCAAGTTCGACGTTGTCCTTTGACATCGCCCTCTCGCCCTGCAGTATGTGTATGTCGACAGTCGTCTGCGAATCGTCTGCTGTGGAGAATACCTGGCTCTTCTTTATCGGTATTGTAGTGTTCCGATCAAGCACCTTGGTCATGACGCCTCCGAGCGTCTCTATTCCAAGCGACAGCGGCGTGACATCGAGCAGGACTATGTCCTTTACTTCTCCTGTGAGGACTCCTGCCTGCACAGCAGCGCCGAACGCAACTGCTTCCATCGGGTCTACGCCCCTCTCGATCTTCTTGCCAAGGAGCTGCTCGACGTACCTTTGCACAATCGGCATCCTAGTCGGCCCTCCGACAAGTATCACCTTGTCTATGTTGCTCGGCTCGAGCTTTGCATCCTTTAGCGCACTGGTGATCGGCTTTGTGGTCCTCTCGACTATCGGAACAACAATCTCCTCCAGCTTTGCCCTATTGAACTGGTATGTGAAGTGCACCGGCGACTTGTCAGCGCCCATGGTGAGGAACGGCAAATTCACCTCGCTTGCAAGCGTCGTCGAAAGCTCAATCTTTGCCTTCTCCCCGGCCTCCCGCAGCCTCTGCATCGCCTGCTTGTCCTTTGATACGTCGACTCCGCTAGTCTTCTTGACCTCCGATAACAAGAAGTCGACTATTGCGTTGTCCATGTCTGTGCCGCCAAGCTGCGTGTCCCCGTTCGTCGACTTTACTTCGAACACCCCGTTCCCGAACTCCATGACGGTAACGTCAAGGGTTCCTCCGCCGAAGTCGTAGACGAGTATCTTCATGTCCTTTCCCGCCTTGTCAAGCCCGTATGCCAGGCTTGCCGCAGTCGGCTCGTTGACAAGCCTTACGACCTCAAGTCCTGCGATCTGTCCGGCGTCCTTTGTGGCCTGCCTTTGATTATCGTTGAAGTACGCTGGCACTGTTATCACCGCCTTCTCCACCTTCTCGCCCAGGAACGACTCTGCATCGTTCTTTATCTTCTGGAGCAGCATCGCAGAGAGCTCCTGCGGCGAATACTCCTTGCCCAATATCTTGTATCTGTGGTCTGTGCCCATCTTCCTCTTGAATGCAGCAATCGTCCCATCGGGATTTGCCACCGCCTGCCTCTTTGCCGGCTCGCCCATAAGCCTCTGCCCGTCTTTTGTAAACGCCACATAGCTCGGGAAAGACTTCCCGTAGAGCGATGTGCCCTCGCTGCTCGGTATCAATACCGGCCTTCCGCCTTCAAGCACAGCTGCCGCTGAGTTGGAAGTTCCAAGATCTATTCCTATTATCTTTGCCATTTCATTCACCTTTGTTTCCTTTCGATACAATGACCGATGACGGCCTTACCAAAACATCATTTAGCG
>JAGWHG010000008.1:10469-19120 GCA_028866975.1 Microcaldota archaeon
CAACCTCGAGTATTGTGCCCTCATCTTTCTCGCTCTCCTTTGCAAGCATCACTTCGTGCCTGTAGGGGTCTGCCTTCCCCTTTGTCTCTATTGTCCTAAGGCCTTCGCTCTTAAGCGCATCGATTAGGTTGGAGTACACCATCTCAATCCCCTTCGCAGAGCCATCGTTTGCCGAATTCATCGAATTTATCGCAAGCTCGAATTCGTCGAGCGTTGGGAGCAGTTTCCTTACAATGTCGACCTTTCCGATCGTCTTGCCGGCTTCTGCGTCCTTGGCAACCCTCTTCTTGTAGTTGTCAAATTCGGCAGCGAGCCTAAGCAGTCTGTCCTTGAGCTCTAATGCCTCCTCGGCCTGCACTGCGCCATCATTACTTTCTGCCTTTTCTTGTTTCTTTTCGTCTGCCGTAAATGTCACCCATTATCATCTGGTCGAACTTCTCTGCAAATTCCATCATCCTGTTAAATTCCCTCATCATATCCGCCTGCAGCTCCTCGATGGTGGTCTCCATGTCTGTTGCGCGCAGGAAGTATTTCCTTCCCTTTCTGACCACAAGTCCAGATGCAATGAACCTATTTAAGTGATAAATCACCGTTGTTCTTGGAGTTTCTAGTCTCCTGTTCAATTCCTTGCTCGTCACTCCAGTCCCGATGAAACTCGCCCCGACAATCTCCTTAAGCATGTCTGGTTCAAGTTCGTCCTGATCCGACAAGTCAAAAGATCTCAGGAACCACGATACGAGGGTATCGACATTCTCCTTTTGCGGCTTTTGTATCTGCCTTACCACTATCTTCTCTTCAGTTGCCATTGTATGTATTATAGTTCGATATATTTAAATATATATTGTTTCTTTCAAAGAAAAGTTGTAAAGTTTAGGTGAAATCCCGTTTTTGCGCCATCGTGAAAAGTTTTTATCCTTGAAACTGACAATAATGGCATATGGCATTAACGGCCCTTAGCATCTATGGGGCATTCATCTCGCTAATCGCATTTGGTATGCTTCTCCTCAGCCTGCGAACCTACAGACAGGAAATTCCGCGCCAGGAGTATTCGCCAAGAACGCTCGTCATAGTGCCATGCCGCGGCGAAGATCTGACGCTCGAAGAGAATCTGCGCTCGCTGCAGGTGCAGGATCATAAGAATTATGCCCTTGTCTGCGCCGTAGACACTGCCCGGGATTCTGCCACAAAGACGATAAGGAAGTTGAGTATAGAGATGGTGGTCGCAGACCCGAAATATAAGAGGGGGAGCGGCAAAGTCAGGGCGATAGCTACCGCAATCGCAAGGAACAGAGGCTACCAAGCCTATGCAATCGCAGATTCTGACGTAACTTTCGAAAGAGGCTGGCTCAGAAAACTAACAGCACCGCTCAAAGACGAGAAGTACGGCTTGGCGACTGCATTTCCATTTTTCAACCCTGGCAATAGTATCTGGTCGAAAGTTAAGTGTGCCTGGGGAATGGTGGGCCAGGGGCTGATGGAATCTAAAGTAACAAGATTTGGGTGGGGCGGTTCGATGGCATTCAGAAAAGACTTTCTCGATGATAAGAGTTTCAAGTTATTCAGTGAATCTCTATCCGATGATATTGCAATCACCAAAACTGCTTTCAGGAAGGGCCTCAAAATCTTTTATCGGGCAGATATCGATATAAGAGTCAATAATGCAGAAACACGCCAGACGTTCTTCGAATGGGCGAACAGGCAGACTGCGCTTTCGCTATTGGGGTACAAGAACAATTTCTACTTCGGCGTTGCATTCTACTTCGCACAGGTCCTGCTTTTGGTATCGGGAATAGCTTTAGGAACTGCGGTTAGCGCCGTATTTTTCCTGCTGCTGGCGCCGTTTCTCATCTCAATCGTACGCGGCTATGCAAAGCTGAAGGCAAAATACCCAGAGTACCCACTGATAAGCCTAATGCTTCCATTCCTATACCTCTACAACCTATTCGCTGCAAGGGGCATGAATAAAATATTCTGGCGCGGCAGGGCATACAAACTGGAGTAGAAAAACAAAAACTCACTAACGCTTAATAATACGAAAGAGCACATGTTTGTGCATGGCCTCGGTTGTGTAATGGCTGCACGGGGGACTGTGGATCCCCAAGACCGGGTCCGATTCCCGGCCGAGGCCCCATTTCATCCCACTTTGTTGTGGAAGCTCTTTAGGCCCGATATTACTGCCCTTCCCTGGTTTATGCCGGGTATGCCTATCCTGTCAACCCCTTTCTTTTCTGCCAACTTAAACGAGACGTAGTCGAGCAGATAGATCGAGCCCACAACCTCAAGGACCCTGTTGGTCTTCTTGGCCTTTATGTGAAATGCCCCAGGCAGGAACTTCGATGTCTTGTGCGCAAGGTAGCCATTGCCTATTATTATCGGTATGAACCGCGTCTTGCCGCTCCAGAAGAACGGCTCTATGTCGTTGTGGAAGCTGTCTGGCATCTTGGAGAAGAATGCGAACATCTTCGCATTCTCGTTGAGCTGCTGCTTGAATCTCTTTGCCGCAGCAACCATCCACCCCGATGAGTATATCACAGGAGTCCTTCCATCTATCCTGCCGACAATATTCCTTGCAGGCGCAAGGCTTGTGCTTTTCACCGCCTTTATCGCCTCTTTTAGTTCCTTCTTGCATCCGATTATCGCAAGCGACGCAGATAGTATGTATGGGAAGGCATCCCTCGGAAGCATGCCTTCCGGCAGCTTCACCACGGCGTCAGCGGCCTTTGCCAGCCTGCCTCCCGAAGTTATTGCGATAACCTTTGCCCCGTGCTTGCGCATCCTCTTTGCAGTGTACATCGTTTCGGTGGTATTGCCGGAATAGCTGATTGCGAGCACCCACTTTGGCCTCTCCCTGATTGGCAGCTTTGAAAATATGATGTCCTTGTTGGTGATGTGCTTTAGCACCTCGCCTACGATTCCGCTGCCGCCCATTCCGGTAACGAATATCTTTCCATTTACCGGCAGGGGCTTTACATCCATATACGAAGAAAGCGCCTTTACCCACTCGCGCTCCCAATTGTTCACATCCATGACTATCGGTGCTTTTGCGTTTTTGTTGTTTGTCGCCATCTATCTCCCTATGCAACGTACAAGCTGAACCATCTGACGAACTTCTTGACCGACTTGGCATAAGGCGAAGAGTTCCTCTTGACGTCCTTGACCAGCGCCTTGTACCTTGTCTTTTCTTCGGGCGTAAGCTTGCCCTCCTTGACTATCGTCTGCTTCTTGCCGTCGACTATCTGCGTCTCGGTTTTGTTGACTATGTCCTTCCTTACCATTCCATACCAGTCGTCGAGTGTGCTGCCGTGCTCTTTTACCATGCGCAGAAAGTCCCGCATCAAGACCCTTCTCCTCCTTCCTGTCCTGTCCTCTTCTGCCGCAGGTAGCAGCGCAGCCTTGTCGCATATCTCCGCAACGTCCGCCTGCGAAAATCCGATCGTCGCACGTGCGAGCCTTCCGAAGTTTATCCTGCCCAGCGGCATCTTGCGCGTGTTGTAAATGAAAGCTGCTCTCCTTGTCGTGTAGTCTGGAGGGGGAACATATATCGATTCTCCGAATCTTCCCGATCTCTTCAGCGCAGGGTCCATGTCCCAAGGCTGGTTTGTCGCTCCTATGACGAATATCCCCTCCGGGTTCTTCTCGACCCCGTCCATCTCCTGCAGGAACTGGTTCACCGCCATGCGCATGTAGCTTTGCGATCCGCCATCGCCCCCGCCTCCGTCCCTCTTCATTCCCAGCGCATCGACCTCGTCGAAGAAAATAATGCATGGCGTGTTCTTCCTTGCCTGCTCAAATACCGCGTGCATGTTCTTTTCGGTGTTGCCCGCATACATGTCGACTATCTCGTTGATGTTGGCAATGATGACCTTAGAACCCGTCTCGCCGGCTATGGCGTTTATCAGGTATGTGTTGTGCACAAAGAAATCATTAGCTACGAAATTGTGCGTTTCTTCCACAGTGAGATCGTACACATTCTCTGGAGCAGCAATCTTCTCAATGCTCCGTATTTCCTCATAAACGACCCTGTTGCCTCCCTTCTTCTTTATCTTGGACCATGCAGATTTCTTCTTCGAAAGGAAAGTGGCCCTTTGCCCGAACATCCCTATTTCATCGATGAATATGTCAACATCCCTGCCCCTGCTTATCGCAAGTGTCCAGTTGCCGTTTGTCCTTCGGTATATGCTAGAGAGTATGCCGAATCTGAGCAGGAGGTGCTGCAGCTGTCTTACCAAAGTTTCGGAGTTGCTAGAATAGCCTATCAATCTATGCCTTTTAGTCCCATATCTCGCCCCTTCCCTTTCTGCATCTTCAAACCAACCATCCCCGGAAAAGAGCCTGTTGAGAAACAGCGCTAGCAGCCTTTTTTGCAACGTAAATACCACTGCAGGCACTGTCTTGTCATATGAGCTTGTGAAGGAAAGGCCGTGCGAGTCCAGGAATTTTTGCATCGAACTCCTCTGCATGTACCTCGATTCACGCCGCTCGCCAGCATAAGCGCCGGCAACCTGCAAAGTCATTATGCTTCCCTTCTCTACCTTTGTGTTTATGTGCAGCACTCCGTCGAATTGGCGGACTGCCGAGTGGAAATCCTCGAGAATCTCGGGCTCCGAGTTCGTGAATTTCGGGCTTCCCTGCGTCAGCCCTCCCTCCGCTATGAAATATGCGAGCAGCTTCACCTCACACTCCCTAAGCGCGGCGTTGCCAAATACAGCAGCGTGTCTCGGCACCCCGATTTTATCATTTTCCTTGAGATGCCCTGCCTCTATCCATCCATTTCTTATTAAGAAAGGATGTTCCGGTGTGCATTCTACCGTCCTGCCTCGTTTGGTTGTTATGCGCAAAAGTGGCTTGCCCTCTAGTTTCCACCAGCCGCTTACCTTTCTTATGGCAAGCTTGTGCTTTTCAGTCAGTGTGAGTACATACGGCTCTCTATTCTCCACGACTTCCTTTATCGGCACATACCTGCCATCCGGCAGCAGTACAAGAGTGTTGCCGGTAACACACTTTCCATTTCCCGGCGGGCCATAGAAAAGGACCCCGAGCCCGAGCTTTTTCCCGTATGCCCTGAGCAGCTCTGGCTTTTTTATCGCAAGTATTATGTTGTCGTGTATCACCTCCTTTTGCTTACGCATCCCGACAAGGTCCTTAAAGCTCAGATTGGACTTGTGCCACCTCACGCTCTTTATCTGCCCTTCCTGCACCACCGTCCCTTCCTCTTTTTCGGAAGTGGTTATCTTCACGGGCTCCTTGGAAGGTATCTCCATCTTGGTCTTGAGCTGCTCTAGCCTTGCCTTTGCCTGCTCGTACTTCGGATTCTTCTTCAGCGCCCTCTCGTACCACTCCTTTGCCCCAGGATAGTCTTTTTTGTACTCGGCGATTATTCCCATGACATAAGGGGCGTCGTGGCTATCGGGCTCGATGTCCATTACCTTCTCGGCATCCCGCGTTGCATCGTCATACTTGCTAAGTATCGCATATGCAAGTGCTCTATTGAAATATGCGCTGGCGTACTTTGGGTCCTCCTTTATCGCCTGCGAGTATAGGTCGATTGCCTCCTCGAACTTGTTGTCCTCAAAGAGCACGCCTGCCTTCGTGTAGAAATCCTTGGCCACCGGGTTTTTAGTTCCCTTCTTCTTTTGCTCCTCATCTTCAGCCACAAGCATCACCCTAGAAAAGCCCCTCCTGCCGCCCGGCCTTTCTAATCATAGCTATATCATTTTCATCCTTTTTAATGCTATCTAAAAGTTTGTTTAGCTCTCTGTCGACGGCGGATATCTGCACGTTCTCCCGAGGCACGTTGATGAACACGCATGCGGCAAACTTTTTGGCGAGTCCGCTCGCCTCTTCATAGAGCACCTTGAGCTTCCTCTCGCGCACCTTGTAGTTCATGTTGAGCTGGTTCACGACAAGCTCGCTGTCGGAATAGAGCTCTATTTCCGCGCCATTGCCATATTCGCCATGCGCCTTCTTGAGTGCGGCGATTATTGCCAGGTACTCTGCGGAGTTGTTGGTCCTTTCGCCGTTGTAAAAGGAGAACTTGGCGACCGTTTTCTTATCTTTGTCAAGGATCAGATAGCCCGAGGCGCTAGGTCCCGGATTGCCCCTTGCCGCTCCGTCAGTGTAGATGAAAAGCTTCATAAGATTCTGTTCTTACTTTGCTACGCAGGTATTTAACTTTGGTTAACCTTGCTTGCGAACTTGTCTATCTCCTCTTTGCTGAACCTCGAATTTTTCTTAAGCATGTCTATCATGCTAAATTCCCTAGACCTCCTCACCAGCTCCGAGAGTTCATAGTAGGGTCCGCTGTATAGATTCGAGCCCATGCTCGTGTGCTGATAGGTGCCGTCGACCTTTTCAATCAGCCCGAGCTTAACTAGCTGCTGGATCCTTGTGTAATACTGCTTCTTTGTGAGCTTTAGGGTCGCATGTATCTGCATGGTGGCCTTTATGCCGTCCCTAGCCGCCAAGAAGATCGCATGCCCGTCTTCCTTTGAGAGCACGCTAAAGACGTCCTTTACCGTTATATTTGCCATCGCATTTGCCATAAAAATAGTCTTGTCGGGGTATTTATATTGCTGATTCAGCATTCGTTTTGTGCCTTTTGAAAGGTTTTTATTACTTCAATTCACTAACAAGCTGATACCATGCAGGGAAAGGCCAAATTCGCGGCGCAGAGCGCCATGGAGTACCTGCTCACATACGGCTGGGCCTTCCTTATCATTGCGGTGGTGCTCGGCGCGATGTTTTCGCTGGGAATATTCAATCCCGGCCAGCTAGCAGGCCAGGAGTGCTTCCTGCCGGCGGGCTTTAGCTGCCTGCAGTACTTCCTCTCGACAAACGGCCAGCTGCAGGTCAACATCCAGCAGGCGCTGATAGCCCCGATAAATGTCACCGGCTACAACTGCACAAGCAATTCCACAATGAAAATCATCCCGATAATACCAAAGAACCAGATCTACATGCCGATCGGCTCAAACTACACATTCTTCATGAACTGCTACACCACTGGAAACATACTCGAATCGCTCTCGCCAGGGCAACTCTATACCGGCAACATCGGCTTTAACTACACCGAGGCGACGACAGGATTCCCCCACCAGGCGGTGGGCAAGATAGCAGTGAAGGTCAGCTAGCTAAGCTGCCCCTGAGATAATCTTAAATAAATATCTGACCTATGACTTACGCGAAGTTGGGGATAAATTGGCAAAGAAACCAGATTCGAAAAAGAAGCTATCACTGCTCAAAAAGACACAGGAGCTTACAGACATAGTCGAGAGAGGGAGCATAGAAGAGCAGGCGCTCAGCGACGCAGCCGATGCCCAGGGCATGGCGGAGGACCAGCACCTAACCGACCTCCTCTCAAAGGAAGACGAGGAATGGGAGAAGGGCGCAAAGCAGCCCTCTTCAAAGAAGGGCAAGGCCCAAAAGAAGAGGAAGTAACTCATTTCCCGAGATTAACGGTATTTTTTAAGTATCCCCTCAACCTCATCCAATAGCAGGTGCATCTTCTTAAAATCTGCCGAGTTCAAAAGCCCCATCAGCCGATTGAGCTTAAATCGCAGCGCCGATATGTCACCCAGCCTTCGCCTTGCATATACATAGTGATTCATACAATCTCGCCATAAGGGTGAGAGTAATCGCAAGATTTTGTTTATAAGGGTGTTTCGTGTTATCGTCATCACACGAAGTATTGAACGTCATTATCCATAAGTAAAAAGCGTCATCGTGATGTTTTCTGACAAAAAGAGATTATTGAAACTGTCCCAATTTCGCAAGAACCTCCAGCAATTCTGGAAATTTCCTCATATAATAATCCCCAAACTTTACGCCTAAGTAAGATACTGATTTTATCCCAAGTTTTTTTGCCCCGGCAAGTTCATCCTTGTCGTGGGCCACAAAAATAGTTTCAAATGGCTTTACCTTGAAAGCTTTCATTACAGTGCGGTAAGACTTCCTATCTGGCTTCGCATAACCAATTCCCGAAGAAGTGAAGACGCCGTCAAAAAATTCAGCTATCCCTAGGCGCTTTAGCCTGAGCATTACCTCTCTAGTGGTGACTATAGAATCAGAAAGGATTGCCAATCTATACCCCTTTTTCTTTAGCAGGCGGAGAGTTTTGGGCATTGAGCTTTCCTTCAATGCTACCTTCGAGAATGTTCTATATTCTATAGAGCTAAATTCTGGCAACAACCTTTTCGCTAGTCCCATATGCTTCAGTTGAATGCCATGTGCCTCTTTGGCTGTTATCCTCCCATTTGAAGCAAGCGGGTGCAAGTAATCCCAGAGCCTGTCTATTTCCATCATGTTTCGTTTAACATCGTATTTTTTGAGGAAATTTTTAAATTCGGCCTCAAAGAGTCTGGAATGTAGATGCGTGTCGTAAAAAATGTCTCCAAGATCGAAAATGATCAATTTAATCATATTACTACTTACAACTAAAGATTAAAAGCCAATTCGGACATAACAACATAATAATTGGTTCCGGCGCTAAAATGGCAAAGATAGATTACACTTCAGTGGTAGAACATGGGTACGAAGTTGATTTCTATAAGGAACTGCACTGTCGGATCCTATCCTATCTTTCCGCATACAAAAAAGCAACTTTCTATCAGATATTGTTGTATTGTGGTGGTAGCGATAGGCGCACATTACGC
>JAGWHG010000090.1 GCA_028866975.1 Microcaldota archaeon
TTCTATAACTACGTTAACTTTTGCCTTTAGAAAGGTTGCAACGCTTTTATCGGTACTGAATCTCCTGAGTGCTCTCTGAAGGGGAAGTGCTTTTTGAGGATCGATTACTGCAGTTGCGTGTATCGTATATTTTCCGAGGATATTGCCCTTAATTTCCCGCGCTAGCATTACTTCCTTTAGGTTGTTGAATGAGTCGAGAAGAGCATTTTTCAAGGTTGTGATGCCTCGTCCATCTGAAACTTGGAGGATGACGTCTGCTTCTACAAGTTTTGTTCTACTGACTTTTTGTCCTGACACTTTATCGAATAAAATGAGCAATTGAAACCTTTTATGCCTTCTCTTCAATCAAATAATTTTTCTGCGTTTCCAATTATCCTTATCTGCTTGAGGATGCTGCCAATAGAGGCTACAAGCGCGATAGGATCTTCTGCTTTCACTTCGATTAGTAGAGTGTTTTTGCTTAGCTTTACCGAGACTTTGCTCCTCTTGTAGTTAAGCTTCTTGTCTAGCAACGCAAAATATTCTTTCGCCTCCTTCCCGAGCTCTAGTTTTAC
>JAGWHG010000091.1 GCA_028866975.1 Microcaldota archaeon
GTCGGAATTAGGATTGCGACAAGGCCGTTTATGCTGCTTGGCGCGCTAAGGATGAACAGGTATGTGAAGACCGTCCTGCTTTCCGTCAGCTTGAAGTAGCACGCTACGAATATAGCAAGCCAGATTATTCCCATCAGAGGGCCGAAAAACGCAATTAGCAGGGCAGCCAGCACTATCCCCACAACAGAAAGCACCGCGAAAAGCATGAGGCTGATTTTATCGTAGTCTCCCAAGCAAGCACCATCTCAAATTATAGCTCCAGCCAGATTCGAACTGGCGTCACCGCCTCCAGAGGGCGATATCCTTGACCACTAGACGATGGAGCTAATAGCAGAATAGTTATATTGATGGATTTTATTAAGCCTTGCTGTTTGCACGAGAACGCTTATAATTATTCAGAGCGATGTCATCTCATGCCTGGTTTTTTCAGCGAGCACAAGATCTATCCGCAGGAGCTCAGGGACCTGCTGATAGCAGATGTGGTGCTCACGCTCGCCTTCACGCTCATACTTAGCGGCGGCTCTGGGGCGCTTGCTACATCAACA
>JAGWHG010000092.1:0-295 GCA_028866975.1 Microcaldota archaeon
CAGGGCGGAACGTCAACGGCAGGCTAGATATCCAGATTCTGCACGGTCGCGGCGTGGGCCTGGATGAAATTCTTGCGCGGCTCGACGGAATCGCCCATCAGCGTATCGAAAAGCTTGTCCGCCTTCTCGGCATCGTCGACGGTCACTTTTTTCATGAGGCGATGCTCGGGATCCATCGTCGTCTCCCAAAGCTGCTCGGCATTCATCTCGCCAAGACCCTTGTACCGCTGAATGTTCGGCTGGCGCTTGCCGTCCCCCCGGCCTTCAGTGGTGCCATCCGGCTCCTCGCCCCCAT
>JAGWHG010000092.1:305-542 GCA_028866975.1 Microcaldota archaeon
GAGTGCGGCAAGATCCTGCGCGGTTTCCGCGATCTTCTTCCCGCCTTTTCCTCCGGCACCTTTCTTTTCAGCGGCATCCGAAGCGCCGGATACGACAGGCAGCGCCTTCTGCATCTCGGCGATGATCGTATCCTTCTCCGCATCCGAGAACGCATACCGCACCGATTTTCCAATCTGGATGCGATAAAGCGGAGGCTGGGCAATATAGACGTAGCCCCCATCGACGACGGCGCGGAA
>JAGWHG010000093.1 GCA_028866975.1 Microcaldota archaeon
GAGCCGCGCATCTCCGCGCCGAGATCGCGCGGGAGGATGTTTCCGATCGGCTCGGGGGTCAGGTCCTGCTGGGGCTCGGGCTTGCTCATGATCTGTTCTCCGCGGGGGTCAGATGTCCAGGTTCTTGACTTCCTTCGCGTGCTTCTCGATGAAGAGCCGGCGCGGCTCGACCTTGTCGCCCATCAAGGTCGTGAAGGCGTTCTCGGTGTCGGCCGTGTCCACGATCTTGACCTGGAGCAGGCGGCGGCGCTTCGGGTCCATCGTGGTCTCCCAGAGCTGCTCCGGGTTCATCTCGCCCAGACCTTTATAGCGCTGGATCTGCGCGCCCGCGCGGCCCGCGTCGCGGACCATCAGCAGCAGGTCCTTGAGGCTGTAGCCGTCGGTCTCGGTGTGGGACGTCTTCGCGCGGAACAGGGGCTTGGTCTTCTCGTCGCGCATGACCTCGTACCACTTGAGGTCCAGTCCCATGTCCTTGAACTTCTCGGACAGGGCGTTGAGCTTGACCATCTCCCACAGGTCCTGGAAGTCGGGCTCCAG
>JAGWHG010000094.1 GCA_028866975.1 Microcaldota archaeon
CTACTAACAACATATTCCAAACAAACATCCCGCGGCGGTTTGCCTCTGATCGCCAGACAACTGAGATGAATTAAGTTGTTAAGTATTTAAACGTATCTTTGATCTTTGTGTAGAAAAATCAGTCAAAACAGATGGAGTGCCTCGAAGCGGACTATTTTCTTAACTGTAACCCAGAAAGGATGTGAGTTCTTCTTGACGTCCTTTATCAGGTCCTTGTATTTTGCCTTCTCCTCTGGAGTGAGTTTTCCTTCCTTCACTATGGTCTGCTTCTTGCCGTCGACTATCTGGGTCTCGGTCTTGCTTATGATCTCCTTCTTCACCATTGCATACCACTCATCGAGCGTATTCCCGTGGGTCTTTACCATCTTGAGGAAGTCGTTCATAGTCACTCTTCTCTTCCTGCCCGTCCTATCCTCCTCCACAGCAGGAATCAGCGCGGCCTTATCGCATATCTCATCTATATCGGCCTGTGAGAAACCCATCGTAGCCCTTGCAAGCCTTCCATAGTCTATCGAGGATATAGGCATCTTCTTTG
>JAGWHG010000095.1 GCA_028866975.1 Microcaldota archaeon
ATGCGAGCAGTATGCTGATGAACGGGACGAAATAAAGCAGGTTCTCAAGATACGTGTTAGAAGCAGATACGCTAAATCCTGCAAGATAATGCGGTATCAACAGGTACCCGGCAGCAAAGAATATCGCGAAGATGGCAAAGTTGGTCAGCGGGCCTGCAATCGATACTATTCCATTCTGCCTGTTTGTGAAGGAGTTAGTGTATATCACTGTCGCCCCTGGGATTCCGATCAGTATCCCGAGGAAGCTTGTTATCAGGGTTATCGCAAGACCATTTGTCGATGTTCGGAATGCTGCGATTGCGCCATAATGTTGCGCAACGAACTTGTGCATCAGCTCGTGCAGCACGAATGTTAGCGAGACCGCCACAAATGTCAGTGGCAGCAGGTAGAATACAGATACGTTTGAGTGTGATATTGCGGATATCCCCCCGCTCATCGCTACCGCAAATGCGAGGGAGAGCACGATGTCTGCGATAAGTAGGTCGCGCAGCTCTGCTGAATTTACAACGTTAGGCCCTGAAAAATACACCATGA
>JAGWHG010000096.1 GCA_028866975.1 Microcaldota archaeon
ATAATGAATGCAACAGCGAGGCCAAGCACCTTATACTCCTTCAGGAACTCCTTGAACTCGCCCAAGAGCCTCATGTGTACCAGCCAATATGCATTGTGCGATTATTTATATTCTACGCAAATGCCAAGGCTGCGGTCAGTACATCTTCTGCAGCCTGTCTATCCTGTCCTGCAGCGGGGGATGCGTGGAGAACAGGTTCATGATGCTGTTCGCCTTGAACGGGTTTGAGAAATACAGCGATGCTGTGAGCTCGTTGGCGTTGGCAAGAGGCACGGATCTAGGGTCCTTCTCGTACTGGAGCAGCTTCTTCAATGCCCCTGCAAGCGCTGCCGGATTCCTTATCAGCCTTGCGCCGTTAGCATCTGCCATGTACTCCCTTCTCCTTGATATCGCGAGCCTGATTAGCATGGCGAATATGGGGGCAAGTATGCCGACAAGGATTGCTATCAGTATAAGGTATCCTCCGCTCCTCCTGTTGCCGCCGACGCCCCAGAAAAGCATGTTCCTTATGAAAGCTGCGACAA
>JAGWHG010000097.1 GCA_028866975.1 Microcaldota archaeon
ACGATAAAGAACCTCGCCCAGATGTACGCGTCGCGAATAGGGTCCGCGCAGGGAGAGGAGGCGGACGATAGGCATCCGCTGGTGAAGATCTTTCACGGGCTAATCGGGAAGAAAAAATAGCTTTTTGATCAGGCTTCTTCGCTTATCTTTGTGGCTATGGCCTCAATTCCCTTTTCCAGCCTTAGGTTCTCAAACACCCTGCCTATCTTTATCGCAGTCCTCTTTGTGACGCTGTAGCTCCTCGGATTCTTGTGCATCTCATCGAGCCTTATGAAGAACCAGCCGATGTTGCTCATCCTCCAGGCCATGAACATCGGGAGCTTCGAGTTTTCCTCCCATTTCTTTAGCGCATCCCATTTGTCCCACTCAATGCTAATCGAGGTGCTATCCCATGCCTTGCACTCAAAGGCAAACCCCCTGCCCTCCTTCATCACAAAGATATCTGGGCTAATAGAGTTGACGCCCGATCCGGCGCTTCTTATGACCGAATATCCAAGTTCGTAGAACCTGTT
>JAGWHG010000098.1 GCA_028866975.1 Microcaldota archaeon
AAGTTCACCTCAAACTACGGAAGGGGAAGAAAGAAGCTTGCAATAGGAATGCACGACATGGACAAGATAAAGATGCCTCTTGTTTACGATGCGATAAAGGATCAGGAATTCGAGGCACTTGGATCAAAGAAGGCGAAGTTTAGCCAGATACTTAAGACTCATGAGAAGGGAATCGCATATGCGGGTGCAATTGCAGGATCAAAGCTCTACCCAGTTGTTAGCGATAAGCAAGGTGTTATCTCACTTGTGCCGATACTAAACTCTGAAAGGACAAAGGTAACTTCAAAGTCAAGAAACCTTTTCATCGAGATAACCGGCACCAACAGATACATCGTGGAGAAATCGCTTGACCTTTTTGCCGCAATGTTCATTGACATGGGAGGAAAAATAAAACAAGTTAGGATCAGCTATGATTCAAGCACCACTGTACTTCCAAAGATGTCATCTGAAACAATAGAGATTCCGCTGCTTAAAATTGAGCAGCAGATAGGAGTCATAATAGGATTCAATA
>JAGWHG010000099.1 GCA_028866975.1 Microcaldota archaeon
GTTCTTGAGCAGCCTTGCGATCGATCCGCTCAGGTTTCTCTCGTCGACTGTGTGACAGTGCCTTCTTATCTCATCGGTCAGCGAGGTGCTCTTTGTTATTATCACAGGGGTGCCAAGCGCCAGCGCCTCTATGCTAACTATTGATAGCCCCTCCCGCGCAGAGAACATGAGCATCCCCCTAGCCTCCGAAATGTGCCTAAGCACAGCCTCCCTCTCCCGTATGTTCTCGATCCTTACCTTCTTCTCGACTCCAAGCTTCCTTGCGAGTGCCAGAAGTTTCGGCTCCTCCGGCCCTGTACCTATCACTATGAGCTCGGCCCCTGTGCCAACGATCGCCCTTATCGCCATCTCGACCCTCTTTTCCGGGACAAGCCTCGCCACCACGACAAACTTGTTTGACCTCTTGAACCTGCGCCTCAACACCCCTCTGATCTCCGACCCGTCTATTGCTGCGGGGAAGACGACCACGTTCTTTGCAGGCACCCCTAGAACCTCCACCATGCTCTTTT
>JAGWHG010000009.1:0-15017 GCA_028866975.1 Microcaldota archaeon
CAGAGCTTTATAGCAAGCTGAGCAAGCGCATGAAGGAAAAGGACTACGAGGCGCAGCGCGAGAAGTACTTCATCGAGATAATAAAGGCGATAGAGAACATGAAGGTAGACATCGTCGTGGTCGCTGGTCCAGGATTCACAAAGGACGACATAAAGAAATATATCGTCAACAAGGGCATAAAGATAGAAAAGAAGCTTGTCTATGCACTAGCAAGCGATGCAGAGCGCGGCGGCATAAGGGAGGCGATGCAGAGCGATGCGGTGACTGCGCTGCTTGCGCAAGAGCAGGTAAAGAGGGAATTTGAGCTGCTGAACAAATTCCTCAGCGGTTTAAAGCTCGGTTCCTCCTACTACGGCGTTACCGACGTAATGAAGTCGCTTGAAGAGTACGATGCTGCGGTGGTGATGGTGAATGATACGGCGCTCAACAAAAAGGAAATCCAGGAGGCGCTCGACATCGCCGATGGGCAGAAGGTAAGGATAGAGATATTCAATTCGGAGGACGACGCAGGCAGGCAGCTTGCGAACTTCAAGGGCATCGCAAGCATGTCAAAGCGATTATACTGAGCCGGTGAAGTTTACGATCTGCACTCCGCCCCCCCCTACGTTATCCCACACTATCGCGACATAGTTTATCCCGGTGCCCAACGTGAGCGAGTTGTATCCAAATTTGTTTAGGTACAGATAGCTGCCTCCGGTGGCCGAAGTCCAGCTTCTCTGGTCAGTGCTGGTGTAAACGCCGGTGTGGTCATTAGTCCATATGGCGACGCTGGAACCCAGGGATCCAGAGGGCGGGACGTAAACCGCAGTGTAGGCCAATGACGCCATGCTGTTGTAAGGCGGCGCGCCTGCTATGGCGTTGTTTGATAAGGAGGAGAGGGTCGCTGGGAACGGAGCTCCTATGAATTGCCAGTACTGCCCCCCGACATAAGGCTGCGTCACGAATGCGTACCCCTTAAAGCCCGACGTCCATGCACTGTTCTGGACCCTGGTCCATCCGCTCGGCAGGCTGAGCGGGTTGGAGACATAGGGATAATTTTGCTGCGTTGTCGGCCCTTGCAGCGCAATCACGCTAAAGATTAGGTCCTTGAAGTTCACCGCCTGCGTGCTGAAAGAACCCCCGTACAATACACTTGCGCCGCCTGTGCAGTTGTTCGAAAATGAGTTTATCCCGCCGTTGCATGCAAGCGCATTGATGGTATAGGTTCCGCTTACGAGCGAACCTACTGAAGGGACCCGAGACATTGCGGCAATGCAGGTGAAATAGCCGCCGGGATAGACTATCTTTGGGGTGCAGCCGCCTGCTATGCTATTTGCGCTGTTGATCAATGTGCTTACAGAGGTTATGTTTATCGGCACGCTCTCCGAATTTGCAAGCGAGAATGTCAGCAACGAATATCCTGCGCTCGTGTTTATGTAATCGGACGTTGACATGCACATCGGCCCGGAGAACGAGGTGCACTGGCTAGGTATCGTGGATCGCGGGGCTGTGGAGAAGAAGAAAAGGAAGCTGAGTATTACGCCAATTATGAGGAATAGGAAGCTGTAAGTTGTAAGGAACTCTATGGAAGATTGCGCCCTCATCCTACCGACACTTATCATAACATGACAACAATTAAATATCTTTGACGCCAACTTTTCATTGGTAGCGATGCTTGGGGGCACACAGATGTACGCCAGGCCCATAAAGGCGCTGGGGCAGAATTTTCTTAAGAACGAAACTGTGGCAATAGCCGAGGCCGCGCACTCCTATCAAAAGAACGTCTTGGAGATAGGGCCGGGATACGGGGTACTGACAAAGCAGCTCTGCAAGCACGCGAGCAGGGTTGTCGCCGTAGAGAAAGACGCCAATCTGTGCAGGTTCCTTAGGACCGAGGTAAAATCAAAAAGGCTCAGGCTGATAAACAAGGATTTCTTCAAGGCGACCGATGAGGAGCTGCAGGCGGCTGATACGGACATAATGATAGCCAATGTGCCCTACAATCTCTCGAGCAAGATAATCGAGTGGCTCTTGGCGCATTCCATGCAGGCAGTGCTCTGCCTGCAAAAGGAATTCGTGCAGCACATGCATGCGCAGTGCGGCACCGAGAATTATTCAAGGCTGAGCGTGATGTCGAGCCTGTGCTTTTCGATGACAAAGATAATGGATGTGCCCAGAGGCAACTTCTATCCAGTGCCGAGGGTCGATTCAGCAGTCATATACATCAAGCCAAAGCAGCAAAAGGTCGGCAAAGAGGAGGCGCAGATGATAAATCTGCTGATGCAGCACAAGAACAAGAGGGTCAGAAACGCGCTAATCGATTCGCATCGATACCTCGGCATGGACAAGCAGGTTATCGCCTCTGCAATCAAAAATATCGACCACGGCGACGAGCGCGCCTACAAACTCGAGCCAAAGCAGATACTAGAGGTCGCACAGCAAGCAATCAAGGCGCTTCAGAAGGAATAGATAGGGTTTTCGTCCTCAAACCAGACCGCATTCTTGACATTCTCCTTGAATTTCTTTTCAGCCTCCTCGGATTTTTCTTTCCCTAAAACAGTCTTGTAGTGCATCATCGCAAAGTGCTCGGCCCTTATCACCTTTGTTGCGCGTATCGCATCGTCGATATCCATCACATACGTGCCGCCGCAGGGCAGCAGCGCAAGATCCACATCGATGTCCCCCATCTCATCGATCAGATCTGTGTCGCCTGGATGGTAAATCCTCTTGCCATTGGCAGTTATTATGTAGCCGACCCAGCCGTTTGTTTTCTGATGGAATCGCATCTTCTCCGGTTTGTTGTTGTATGCTGGTACTGCCTCAAACTTAATTCCAAGGACCTCGCCGCTATCTCCAGGCGAAACTACCGTAACGTTTTTTCTTCTCAGTTTGGTTGCAGCTTCATGTGGCATGACAAAGTGCGTCTTGGGAGTTTCAATTTTGGCTATGCTCTCCTCGTGCATGTGGTCAAAGTGCGGATGCGTTATGAATATCATATCTGCCTTCTCCACGACATCTGGGAGCTTGAAAGGATCTATGAACACGTTAAGGTCGCCTGTCCTTATCAAGAACGATGCATGTCCCAGCCATCTCACAAAACCGTACTCCATAATATTAGCTATAATCCGATTAATAAGGAATAAATAGTTAGTGTGGTTAGAGTTATCGGATATGATGGGTTACAGGGCCTCGGCTTTGGCTGTCTTGCTTGTCCTCATGCTCGCTCTCGCCCTCCAAGAGATTGTAAATGCGCAGTCATCATCGCCGATTCAGATAACTTTCACGGTTTCCACTTCCGGTTTGACTATCACCCCAAACGCGATTAGCGTTACGGACAATTCAGGGGCCTCAATCTCCTCTGTAACTGTGCTCTGGGGAGACCACACAGAATCCTATTGGACCGCCGCCGACGGGCCGCTCTCAACGTTCTTCGGCCCGCACACATACCCACAGGCGAGCGCTTACACGGTAACGGTCATAGCAGACGATAGTGCAGACAACACGCAGACGATTACTAGGCAGGTGACCACATCAAGCCCATCAAGCGCATCTTCAAATGCAGTATCGTCCGCGTCTGCAAATAGCCCAATCTCGCTTGTCTTCACACTATCGACATCCGGCCTAACTGCAACCCCGACCACAGTCAGCGCCACAGACAGCGCAGCTGCGCTCAGCTCTGTAACGGTCTCGTGGGGCGACGGAACACAATCCCAATGGACAGCAGCATCCGGCCCCATCTCATCTTTCTTCGGCCCGCACACATACTCCCAATACACCACCTACACCATAACCGTCACCGCAACAGACAGCGCCAACAATGCAAACACGCTAGTCGAGCAGCTGCCCCTCTCTTCCGCCCAGAGCTCAAATACCGTCTCGCCGACAACTACCCAACCCCCAATAGTACTGACATTAAATGCAGTTGCATCAGGTCTTGTACTCGTCCCAACGCTCGTTAACGTTGTGGATACCTCCGGCGCCTCGCTGACCACTGCGCTAGTCACATGGGGCGACGGCGCAAGCACGAGGTGGGTTGCAGGAGATGGTCCTTTGCCATCGTTCTTCGGTCCTCATGCTTATGCGGCAGGCGGCCAGTACGCCGTGACAATCAGCGCAACAGATAGTGCCAACAATGCAAATTCGCTTGCCGAGGTATTTACTATGTCCTCTTCCCAAAGCACTGCAAATGCAATAGCTCCGACGCAAAACGCGCAGGCCATAGGAGTAACAATCACATATCTCGGAAATGGCCTGACAGTCACTCCAACAGTCAACATAAAAGATCCCAATTCGGGCTCAGGCGCATCGCTTACCGAGGTAGACTTATCCTGGGGCGACGGCACATCTGATGCGGTATGGGTAACAAACGGCTATGCATATAGCCAGACGTTCGCAGGATCGCACACATACCAATCAGGCGGTTTCTACACAATAAGCGTGAATGCGATAGACAGCACTAACGCGCAGGGCTTTGGCACAAAGCAGGTCTCGATATCAGGCGGCTTGAGCACCAATGCGCCTTCTACGCAGCCATCAGGACCATCTGGAATCCAAGCATCGCTAACTGCATCGGCATCGGGCCTGACCGTGACGCCGACGATAACCATAACCGACCCGAACCAAAATTTCGGCGCGGCGCTCACCTCGGTCGATGTGGCGTGGGGGGACAACACGCCAGATTCACAATGGCTCGCAAACGGGTACGGCTTTCCCGCCACTTTCCCTGGCCCGCACACATATTCACAGGGTGGTTCGTACACGATAACGCTCAGGGCGATAGACAGCGCGCTTGCAATTGGATCAGCTGCGCAGAAAGTCATCGTATCTGGGGCCAGCACAACTTCGCAACCCACGCAGGCAAGCTTTACTACCTCCCCGGTATCAATTGGCACATCTTTGACAGTATCTCCTTCGTCAGGCCTTGCGGTATTAGGATCTATGGAAGTAAACGACCAGAACATAAACTCCGGTGCCTCGCTCACTTCGGTTGTGTGGGACTGGGGCGACGGCACGACTTCCGTCTGGACCGCTTCGTCAGGTGTTGCGGCGCTCTTGGCATTCCCAGGAGTGCACACATACCAATCCGCTAACAGCTATAAGGTCGTGGAAACAGTTATCGATAGCGCAGGAGAAGTAGGTACGGCATCGGCTCAGGTAACAGTCCCTCTCTCCTCGCAAGTGTCTTCATCAAAGTCGATACTTGCGTCATCGACAGTTTCATCATCCGGACTGACGATAACCCCGTCGCTCAACATCAACGACCCCAACTCCGCTGCGTCTATAGTCAGCGAGGAGTGGTCATGGGGCGATGGGACAGCAGATTCCGTATGGACTGCATCATCATTCTCTGCTCCTGCGCCAGGGGCAGCATCGGGCCAGCAAGCCCTCGCACAGTCTCAGCCGCAGGCACCTCCGGCATCCTTCCCCGGCCCTCACACCTATGCAAAGGCTGGCAGCTATCAGGTCGCTGTATCGCTGCTCGATGACCAGGGAGGCACAGCGTCTGCCCAGCAGCAGGTGCTTGTAGGAACGCAGCCACAGCAGCAGGCGCCATCAACGCTGCCTTCGGTGACGATACACGCGATTGCAAGCTCCTATTTCCCCGGCGGCACAGGCTTCATTGCATCAACAGGCCCGCAGCTTCCATACTCGCCGGTGAGCGCGGTCAACTCGATGAATGCACAAAGCGCCCTCTGGCTCTTAACGTGCCCCAACCCTCCGCAGGGCTTAGGCTCTACAAAGCCGGTCACAGGACCGCAGTACTTCGAGAGTAGCGTGGCTGGCAGCGAGTCGGTTTACGGCGGCAATCAGTGCGCCACGCACCCAACATCGACAACGACAGACTTTGCCACCCTGGTTCAAGCCACACCGCCATACTATGGCGGATACATTTCTGGCACGTATTCTACCAGCGGCTCCACTGTGACCTATACAAGCCAGCTTACCGGCTCGCCCATCACCCCGCAGCCGACCGGCCAGGGGCTGATCAGCATAAACGGCCTGGGATTTTCGCCGCAGGTCGATTCTGCCGTCGCGGATTTCTTCTCCAAGAGCCCGAGCATCTTCTCGCAGCTCAGCAGCGGCGATCTCAACGTGCTCTGGACATGGTTTAGCGAGGTGCCGCATCTGGTCAATCCTGCAATACCAATCAGCCCTCCTGGCGCACTCTCATTTAGCCCGGGAAGCTGCCCCCCGAAAGGCGCAGGAGAGTGCTGGGGGGAAGCGGACATGGCTACCACGATAAGCGTACCATATGAGGCCTCGACAATAATCTCCTCAGGCACCCAGTACAGCACATTTGAGCAGACCACGACATGCATCTATCCCACATACACCTACACGTCAAAGACAAAAGTGCAGGATTTCGCAAACTCATACATTCCATTCAACGAGATATTCAAGGACGGCGGCTCCAACATATTCCAGACCGCGATACTTCCTTACATGAACTACCAGATCTCGATACCCTCTCTCTTTGGGCAGATCCTGCAGCTCTCATATGATGTTTTCAGCCCCTCGATATATCCATATCCTCAAAACAACCTCGACCCGCTGCCGATAACAATCGGCAGCCAGTTCTATATCAACTATAACAACAACCTCCAGATCGGAACGCAATCAGCGCTCGCCCAATGGACGACATCCTCAAAAGATACGCTCACCAATCCGCAGGCCAGCACCGCACAGTACGATGCTGCGAACCCCACGTCTCAGGCAGGATATTGCAACCTTCCGCCCCACACGATCGCAGAAAGCTACGGTGCGCCATATCCGTATCCGGGCGCCGAGAGCTATCAGGATTCCCTATACTGCAACTACTGCCAGCGCAACCCAGGGTCGGCAGATTGCCCGCTTGGGCAGAACGGTAACAATGCGCAGAGCTACTTTGCAAGCTGCGTTGGGCCTACTTACATAAACGCAATATATTATTTCGAAGGCGGTGGTTCTTCCATATCGCTCGCATCCCTCAATCCCACCCCTTCCTCTCCGCTAACTCAGTCGCCATCATACTGCCAGCCATACTCGCTGCTCCAGCCAGTCAAAGAGACGATACAAAACCCGATATCCGTGATTTCGCTGCCGACTGACTACACCTATGTACTTTCCGGCAACGGTGGAAAGACTCCTTCGGTTTATGTATTTCGAACAATCCCCTACGGCCGCTATGATGTCGGCGCCCCGTCCACGCTGCCTGCAGCCCCGACACAGCAGATCTGGGACGCGGAGTGGCAAATGTACTGGGAGAGGGTGATACAAGCGCAGAGCGATAACAACTACATAGTCGCAAATGTTGCCGTTGCGTCGCCGTTCGCGCCGATAAACATGACCGTCGACTACTCCGGGGACATATTCCTGACTGGATACATGGACAACGGTGCAGGCATCATGTCGCCTGCAATCGAGGAGATAACGAACCCGACCGCATCTGGCAGCCAGGTCATCGGCCCCACAGTTGTACCTACGACAAGCTGCACCGGCGCATCTCCAGACATGCTAATGCCAGAGATTGCGGCCTCGCCAACGGGCCAGTATGTATTTTTGGCCAACCAGAGCGATGGCGGCTATGTGTACGAGTACGCGGTATCTAAAACTCAGGTGAGCGCCATAGGAAGCTGCACACAGAGCGCATCGCAGTTCCCCTACTACGGCGACATCAATCTCGCATTCCAGGCGCCTTCGCCGGTTGCAGGTGCCCCAGCATCAGCGCAGGTCGTATCGGTAAACACATTGGCATGGCTCGAAAATTCCGGACCCTACGGGCAGCAGCAGACATGGATAAACGGCTTTTTGAACAGCTATTCAACCCCACCAACTCCGGGCAGCGACTTCGATACCGCAGCATACCACCACCCGCTTGCGATACAAGATGTCAATGGCTATCTATATGTGATGGACAACTGGGCAGGCGGCCTAGACGTGGTGAAAGAGCAGAGCTCGACGTGCGCCCTGCTGATACAGTGCAACTACGACGGGGTTTTCTTTAGCTTCCTTGACATGAGGATAATAAATTCAAGCGGCCTCAACGTGCCGATAAGCCCATCATTTGTAAATGATCTGTACCAGACCGGGACATGCCAGCTCTCGACGACTCCGCCGCAGAGCCCGCCTCTGCAGCAGGGAGCGTGCACAACAATCGCGTCGTCGCAAGTTACGTGCGTGCCCTCAACGGCAACAGCCCCGCAAAACTTCTGCCAGCCGCCGATAGATGCCCCGTGCACCCTCTCTGTTAGCGGTAAGCCAACGGGGGGAAATTCTTATACGTGCACGGCCGCAGGCCAGCAAGCATCCCAATCCACATACACCAGCCAGGCGCTTCCTGGCCAATACGCCTCGAACATATACCCTCCGTACGGCTGGATAATTTCGGGCAACGTCACAGCAACGCAGCTCCAAGAGCTGCCTCTGACCCCTTACTACGGCCTTCAGACAACCGGCAATGGGGCGTCAGTCTTCAAGACGGTAAACTTCTGCGATTCATCGGCTTGCGATTATAATCCCAAGAGCCTTGCAAATGCAGGATACCAAGACTACTTCAGCCCTATAGGCCCGCAGATAACGGCGCTGAACATGTCCTTTGTCACAGTGACGCTAGGGAGCCAACAGCCCCGTGCGGTAAGCACAGCTGCGCCGATAAGCACGAAGTGGGCGCCAATTTACGATCACGTCGGCTTTTCCGTCGGGTTCAACGATTCACTGAGCCTGCTCTTCACAAAGCCCACAAGCAATCCGCAGGCGCAGTTCGGCTACTCGCTCACTTCAAATGAGCCTAACGCGTACAATGCGCTGATACTCACAAGCTTCTCCCCCCAAAACTACACTAATCTGTTCCAGGGAAGCCCGATTTCTGCATGCTACACCGACGATCCAAACGTGGCATCGGCAATTGGCTGCAGCACTCTTGGGGCAATAGCCAACATGCGCCCTCCGCTATACAACATGCCTGATCCGCTCGCGTATGTGATGAGCCTTGGAGGAAGCCAGCAGCTCACCTTGGGCGAGTCGATAAACTCCGGCACACCTGCGCAGACCCAGAGCACATCGAGCGCAATAACCAGCTGCGCGCAATCCATATCGCAGAGCGGCACGTCGAGCACATCGCAGGAGTGCAGCAGCGCAGCTCCAAGTTCGTCTTCATCATGCGCGCAGTGGATAGCGGGCGGCGAGCAGGGCACTGCGCCAGCAGGATGCACCGCAACATCCGCAACAACATCTGCCCCGCAGGCACAGTCGCTGACCGTGACGATTAATGGGCAGGTTATAGTTCCGTATTCCTTCTCCTACACGCAAGACCAGACATGGAGCAACTTCGCAGACGGCACATGCACTGTGACTGTTAAGACCACCACTTCGGGTTCGGGGCACACGCCTGGGAGCAGCACAAGCAAAACCACGGTATCGACGGGCCAGAGCCGAGGCTCGCCGAGCATATCCCCGCCCACGTCTCAGACGGGGACCTTCTACACCGCAGCTTCAAGCCCGATCTTCACCAACACGCTTACAGTGGGCATAGACGGCGGTTCAATCTACCTGCAAGACATTCTTAGCAACTACTACAAGCAGAACCTCTCGGACTACGGTACGACTCTGAGCCCGCAGCAGATATACAACGTGCAGACAAACCGTAACGTGGGCGATGCGATGGTGAACATAACGACCAATCCGCTGCACAATGGCAACGGCAACCAATACATTATCAACGCTACGCACCAGACCGACTATCAGATAGTGACTTATAGCCAGGGCACAGCCCCAGGATACGAACTCATCTCATCAGTGCCGCTGGCTACTGCGCAAAACGGCATCGCGGCTGCAGTCAACATACTGTCCAACACGCAGCCAGCAAGCACTGACTTCGTCAACCAAAACTATGTCGGCACGAACAGCATATTTAGCCTATCGCCCAGCGGGTCCACTGTTGCGACGCTGTTCGAGTACTATATCGCAGAAGCATTCAGCTCGGTGGAGAACCTCTTGATGAGCAACACGATACTCACCAGCTCAAATCAGCAGATACAGTACCAGGCCCTTGGCTACAACAGGCTGCTCTACGTGTTTAGGGATGCGTTCAACAACACGATAACTGCGCCGATCGATGCAGACATCGCCCAGCCATCAACCGTTTCATACACGATAACGCCGACAGTGAGCCCGACCAATGCCAACCAGACGACGCTTGCAATATCAGGAACCCTGACATACACTCAGAATGGCGCCACATATCCGATAGCAAACAACGAGATATACGTTTACTACAATCACAACCTCAATTACGTAAACTACAACCCGTCTTCAGGCCAGCAGGGAGTAATCGGCGCGCAGTACTGCGCCAACTCGCAGTTACCTCCTGGTCAGACTACGACAAGCGCATGCGCACAGGCAAACCCACTCAACGCAATTGCATCGCAGGTACTAGAAGCACAGCAGGCAACTTATGCGCCAGCATACAATTCGATGGGCGAGTGTGGACCGGCCCCGCAGGCTCTGCTGACCCCGCTTAGCTACAATTGCAATATCAACGGTCTTGACAACCTGCCGCAGACATGCCCGGGTTCAGCCTATAAGAACACGCCTCAGTACTGCCAGGTATACACAAGCGACGGCTCTGGGATATGCACTGCCCAAGAGGGGCTAATCGGCGTAGCGACAACAGATAGCAACGGCGCATTTACCCTTTCACCTACGGTTGTGTGCGGCATAGGGACTGCACAAATCAACGCGACATACTATGGCTACGCTGGCCCCGAGCCAACAACGGTCTTGCAGACGCCGCTCACAGTCGCATCGCAGCCCGCCACGACCTGCGCAAACTCGCAGTGCATCAACACTCCTGTAACCAACTACTACTATTCTCCGAACCATAGTGTGCAGAGCGCCCCTATAGGCATATTCGAGCTCGCATACGGCGACATAAACCGGATAGTGCTCCTATTGGCAATCGGCACGGTAGTGGTCGCAGTCATCTATAGCATGCGCAGGCAGAAAAGGCTCCGATAGCCATTTATATATGAGAAACGACCCAATCAACAGAGGGAGAGAATGCTGGCTGTGGCGTTAAGCATAGGCGCAATAGACGCGCTGGTGCCGGTGATAATAGTTTTGATAATAATAGCTGCAGCCGCAGCCTCGACCAGGGGGTCTGACATATTCAGGTTCTTCGGAGTAGGGACCTTACTTGGGATAACGCAGGGCAAGGGCACGCTTAAGGGCAAGAGGCCGGAGAGGACCAAGAGGTTTGATCCTGGCAAGAACCCTTTCCAGAAGGCTACAACAGCGGCAATGGCTGGGGCAAAAGCCGGAGCAAAAGGGGCATATAAAGCGTACAAAGAATATAAATGGGAGAATAAAGCAGCTGCAGGAGCAGCAGGTTCCTCTTCAGGTACGGGAGGTTCGACAGGAGGCGGCAGAGGGCCAGGCAACTCCTCTGGAACAACGAGTGGCGGCTTCACAAAAATGGCAGTTGGTCCTTCAGCTTCTGGAGGGTCTAGGGGCGGCCAGGGAGGGCGCTATAGGGGGCCAAGAGGGCCAGGCGCGGGCTCTGGCCCATCAAATCAGAGCGGCGTCAGCGCTACTAAAGTGATTTCCTTGCCAGACTTCAGCGGAAAAGACGCTTACCAAGTCCTCGGGGTGCCTATGAATGCAAGCCCCGCGGAGATAAAAGACGCCTTTAAAGGACTGGCGCTCAAATATCACCCCGACAAGGCCAAAGGGATAGACACAACAAGAACAATGAAGGCTATAAACAAGGCATACGAGATGCTCGGGAGAGGCAGGGATGATCTCAAATCCATAGAAACTAGACGAAAATACAACAGCTCCCCGACAAAGTACGATTCCTGGGGCATCTGAAACGAATCCGTGCTAACAGCTATAAAGGCCCAAATCAAATAATATATAGTGCGGGGATGAGGTTTAAAAACAAGGAAAGCAAGGGGCCTGACAAAGCCGAAATCATCGGCTTCAACGAACGTGCAGGCGCACCAGAGCTAAAGAGTAGAGTGCAACAAGACATTCTTCGGGCCGAGAGGAACATAGGCGAGCTTGAGAATACCAAACTAATTGGGCCAGGCAGGCACGTTAGGATAAGTCTCGTCATACTTGCGGAGTGGAAGAAACTCGAGAGGCTCAACGAGATAGAATCGGCCCTGAAAAACCACGAGCCAGAAGACGTTAAGGAATACATGAGACTTTACCACCAGTTCTACCGCAAGGCGCCGCACAAGCACTCCTCTATCTCGGAGTGGGCAAAGAACATTGCCGCAAGCAAGTTTCTCTATGGCGCCTCAGCAGACATAGCCCTGCTTATCGGCGCTGCTAGAGAGTTAAGGGACAAAATGAGGTTTTGGTTAGGAATTAAGGGTGAAACGGGCGTAACGGGCATACGAGCCTACGATAGTCAAAGAAATAGGCTCAAGCATTACTATAGGGAATACATAGACCTCAGGTCCAGAGTGCTCCACAAAAATGTTATAGGAATCACAAAACTTGAAAAGCGCACAGGCTATTGGGAAACAGAGAAAAAATAAATGCAAGATGAGACACAGAAGAAATAAAGCCGCTACTCCTCATCATCAAAGTCTTCGTCTTCGTCGCTAAAGTCTTCGTCGTCTTCTTCATCAAAGTCTTCGTCTTCGTCATCAGGCATATAACTACCTGCTTCTATTCTAAACAAATAGCTATAAAAGGCTAACTACGACGTGAATCGGATTGAGAATACGGTCAAAAACCAAATTCTCCAAAATCGAAATTTGTCCCTTCTCCATGCTGCCTAGAAAGCATACTGTCCAAAAGTATCCTTCTTACCTCAAGCAACTCAGCAAGGAGCCTTGTGCGCCTTCCATTTAGGTATGCGTCTATGTCAAATGTGCCTTCAAACAACACAAGCCTGCCTGCTGACGCCTCTGATGCCACGTGTCTGGTCCACATGCCAAAAATCTCAGATACATCGAGCTTGCGATCCAATATCTGCGCGGAATAGTCGGGAAGCGCTAGGTTCCTGATATAGTTGTATTTCACTCCTATCTGCTCTGCCTTATTCATGACCAGGTAGTCTATTCTTCTGAGATTCGCGCTCAACAAATCCCTCTGTTCCTCCTGCAGAAACCCAACGGCACTGTTAGCAAGCATTATGTACTCGAGATGGACGTAATTTGCCTCTGCAAGCTGCTCGATAGAATTTTTGTCTGTTATCGCAGTAACCATTTTCTCAAGCACCCCAGACTTTTCTACGAGCTTATTGAGCAAATCAGCTGCCTTTTCTCTATCGCCTGTCTTATATGTTGGATCGTAGGTAGAGTAGTTTGCGACTTCCCCTTTTTCAACCATATTGCTTAGGAAAGCACGTATTCCTGCGTTGCTTGACGATTTTTCAACGGCGGTAAGGAAAGCGTTTGCCACTATAACATTTTTGGCATAATTTCGGAACAGTATGTCAATTCCCGTTTCACGCCCATCATCATCAACAGTAAGGCCCTTATTCATCTGCCCTATCATGGCCTTGTATTTTACGCTCTGCGCAGTTGCCGAGCTACCAGCATTTAATCTGGCAGCAAAGTCATGAATTATGTGGTCAAAAAGCTTGCTCGAAGCAAGCCTGCGATTTTTCCCCTCGAATTTCTCCCCTTGCCTATCAAGCTCCCGTATCTCGTGCATTAGTATGTCAATTTGCTGTACATCTTTATTTCTCCTATACGGAATCCTCGCATCACCACGCAGCAGCGAAGAAAGACTGTCAGTCCCAAAAGCAGCATTTACATCCCCCCTTATCATCATTTCAATTATCTTTTGCGAAGCTGTAGGAGCTGCAGGGTCTATTCTCCCTATTATTGATTCTATCTCTGCGCTTGCCATCTTGAGTGCATCTTTGTGGGCCTTGTCAAAGCTCCCTTTTATCGCCGAGATCATTGCGGCGTATTGCTGGTCCGGGGCGAGTTCGCTTAGCCTCTTGTAGTTCCTGTCCAGTGTTTCTATGATCTCAATAAAATTGTTTCTAGACCTCTTCCTGACATCCTTGGATCTTTCCCTAAATTGGGATCCGTTGAATGGGTGCAGTCGTATTGGTTCGCTAAGTGCTGCACCAATCCTACTCTTGTATCTTTCCATTCCCTCCTATAAAAAGGCGTTTTCTACCTATATAAGCATTGCTAAATGATTGTATCGAATCATGAAACCTTTAAGTATTCTTTTCAACACAAGTAAGAATCACGGGCTCTTGGCTCAGTAGTAGAGCGTCCGCTTTGCAAGCGGAAGGTCGCGGGTGCGATCCCCGCAGAGTCCACTTCTAATCGATGCATCACATGGAGATAAAGGGCAAGCAGATAATAGTCACCGGAGGCGCAGGCTTCATCGGCAGCAACCTAGTCGAGAGGCTCGCAAAGGAGAACAAGGTAACTGTCATCGACAACTTCCACACGGGCTCCAATAAGAACCTCGAAGATGCGATGAAGAGCGGCAACGTAACGCTGGTAGATGACAACGTAAGGAACATCGCAACGCATGGGATAAAGGCCGACATAGTATTCCACCTAGGCTTTCCTTCATCCACACCAATGTATCGGGACAATCCCCACCTCGTCGATGACGTAATCGCCGGCATGATAAGCGTTCTTGAGTACGCCAAGGAGAACAAGTCGATGCTGGTTTGGAGCTCGTCGTCCTCGGTCTACAACGGCGTCAAGCCGCCCCATAGGGAGGACGCGGTGCTTTTGGTGACCGATTACTACACTGAGGCAAGGATTGCATGCGAGAGGCTTGCAGAGCTCTACTTTAAGATGTTCAAGGTCCCCTCAGTTGCGCTGCGCTTCTTCTCAGTATACGGCAAGCATGAGGAGAACAAGAAGCAGTACGCAAACCTTGTCAGCCAGTTCCTCTGGGCGATGCGCAACGGCGAGCAGCCAGTAGTGTATGGTAACGGCACCCAGAAGAGGGATTTCACATATGTCGATGATCTTGTCGATGTGCTGCACGCCCTCGATGCGGTCGTGCGGCGCGGGCGCCAGCGAAGCGCCGTTCAACTTGCGCGCCACGGCGTTGTACAGCGT
>JAGWHG010000009.1:15027-18564 GCA_028866975.1 Microcaldota archaeon
TGATCTCAAAGCTCAATTTGGCGCTTGGTACCGACATAAAACCAAAGTACATACCAATGCCGTTTAGCAACTATGTCATGGAGACCCTAGCAGACACCAGCAAGGCCGAGAGGCTGCTGGGCTTTAGGGCAAAGATCACGCTGGACGAGGGAATAAAGAGGCTTGTCGGCTAGCCCTACTCGCTTGCCGATTTGTCTACAGTGGAAGAGGCGGAATACACATTGATCGTCTTGACATTTGCAAACTCACGCAGCCCGTAGTGCGATAGCTCCCTGCCTATCCCGGATTTCTTGATCCCGCCAAATGGCATGCGCGCATCGCTCTTGACGATTGCGTTGACAAACACCATTCCGGCTTCAATCTGCCGCGCAACTCTTTGCCCCCGCTCCTCATCGCGCGTCCAGATGCTTGCTCCAAGCCCAAGATCTGAGTTGTTTGCGACCTTTATCGCCTCAGCTTCGTTTTTCACAATTATTATCGGAGCTGCAGGGCCGAAGACCTCCTCTTTCATTACGCGCATGTTTTTCTTTACGTCTGTAAGCAGCGTCGGTTCGTAGAATGCCCCCTTTCCACCTATCCTCTTCCCTCCGATGAGCACCTTCGCACCTTTTCTCACCGCGTCATCGACCTGCGATGCAACCGTATCAACCTGCTGCATGTTCGCCAGCGGTCCAATATCAACGCTCTCGTCCAGAGGATCTCCAACCTTGAGCTTCCTTACTTCCTCTGCAAATTTTTCCACAAACCTCTCTGCAACGTCCTTCACGACAATGAACCTCTTTGCTGCTATGCAGCTCTGCCCGTTGTTCTGCATCCTTCCAACCACTGCATGCCTTGCAGCAAAGTCCACATCGGCATCGTCAAGCACGATGAATGCGTCGTTACCCCCTAATTCGAGGACGGATTTCTTGACGTTCTTGCCTGCGATCTTTCCGACAAGCGAGCCGATTCCAAGGCCTCCAGTCACCGAGACCCCGTCTATGTACTTGCTCCCTATAAGCGATTCGACTGTCTTGTGATCGGTTATGACTGTCCTAAAAACGTCCCTAGGGAAACCTGCCTCTTTGAAAGCCTTCTCTATAGCAAGTGCGCACATAGGCACTGCGTTCGAGTGCCTCAGAATCACAGTGTTGCCCAAAATCAGAGAAGGGATTGCAAATCTCAGCGCCTGCCAGAATGGGAAGTTCCATGGCATGACGCATAGTATCGTGCCAAGCGGCTCGAACGTGACAAGATGCCTCCTCCCATCTGCGCTGACCTCTTCGTCTCTGAGCCATTTGTCGGCATTGTTGGCATACAAATTGGCCGTAACTGCGCACTTCTCTATCTCTGCAATTGCTTGTCGTATCGGCTTACCCATCTCTATCGTCATGAGCCTTGCATACTCCTTCTTGTTCTTATCAAGAACCTTTGCAAGCGCCCTCAGATGGTTTTCCCTCCCCTCGATTCCAAGTCCTTTCCAGTCGCGAAATGCTACTTTAGAGGACTTGGCAATCTCGATGACAGCTTTCTTGTCAAACGCCTCAAACTCCCTGTTAATCTCTCCGGTCGCAGGATTCACTGATTGTATTGCCATCAAACCCCCAATAGAATGTTACTTATATTTTCCAATCCAAATTATAAACCATAGTGATAGGATGATGCCAAACATAGACCCAAAGACGCTCAAGACGATGATGTCGCGAATGGGGATAAAGAGCAACGAGATCCCTGCGATGCGCGTGATAATCGAAGGTGCAGACAAGGACATAGTTATTGAGAACCCGCAGGTCATCAGCATAGAGGCCCAAGGGACGGTGTCATTTCAGGTCAGCGGGGACGTTTCAGAGAGGGAGAAGAACGTAAAGATCGAGATCAGCGACGACGATGTCAAGACGGTGCAGGAGCAGGCAAATGTCTCTGCTGAGAAGGCACGCGAGGCGCTGGAAGCATCAAATGGAGACATTGCAGAGGCGATAATGTCGCTTAAGGGCGGCTAGATAAGTGTATAGAGCTGCACGAACGGCACCTTTGATATCTTTCGAACTTGCCCTTCGCCGACCACCCCTTTGGCCACCATCACCTTTACCGATTCTTTTCCCACAACATTTGCCGAATACATGCTGGCAAGGTCCAAGCCAAGCTCGGCCTGCTTTGGACTCATCAAATCGCCGCGGTAAAAGTCCGAATATGTCTTAAGGTCCACCTCCGCCTTGCCATCTCGCAGCACCTTGCCCAAAAGGTCCTCATCGCACATGGCAATTACGTCCCCCTTCTCGGTCTTGTGGACTTTTACGTATATCATGAAAACTTCCCATCTTAGTAACGTTTGAATATTTATAATAAGCTAATGTAAGAGTCTAATGCCGAGGTGGCGGAATCCGGTAACGCGCCAGACTCGAGATCTGGTTTCCGCAAGGAAGTTAGGGTTCAAATCCCTACCTCGGCGCCTTCCGTCCTTCCCAGTTAGGTTTTTAACTTCGCTATTTCAATACAAAACGGTCCTTAGATGCAGAAATCCTACATAGTAAGGGTCAGCTCCCCAAAAGGAGGGGTGGGCAAGAGCGTAATCTCAGTTAACCTTGCAATTGCTCTTCAGCAGCTGGGCTTCAATGTCCTCGTGCTTGACCTTGACCTGATAAACCCATGCGTCGGCCTCTACATGGGCATGCCCGATACCAACATAGGCACTCTGGACGTGCTCAAAAAGCCATCGACGCTCAAGCGCGCCATAGTTCCGCACCTGCAGACAGGAGTTCGGGTGCTGCCCGGAAGGATATCGAGGACTTACACCATGGATGACTGGCTGCCCACTGCCAAGAGCCTCAGGACAATGGTATCTGGGCTGTCGGTGCTTGGATACGACTTCATAATAGTCGACACGCAGCCTGGAATCGCATATCCAATACCTCTAGATCTTTACAGCGAGGCGCTGATAGTTACGCAGCCGCATAAGGCCTCGTGCATCAGCGCAGTCAAGCTGCTGGATCGCTACGGCAAGGCAAAGCTCAAGACCACATTGGTCACAAACAGGGTGAGAAAAGGGAGCTCGGAATTGAGCACAAGGGAGATCGAGGAGATGACAGAGGAGCACATCGCAGTTCAGCTCCCAGAGGACATGAACGTCCCAAAGAGCGTCGATGAGGGCGTGCCGGTGCTGCTGATGAACAAGAGGGCGCCGTTTTCAAAGTCGGTTCTGGACCTGGCAGACATAATCTCCTCAAGGATAGGGCGCGCAAGAGTCGTGGCCGCAAAGGAGGAGAGCAGGGGCGGCAGGATACTCGGATTCTTCAGGAAAAAGGGCTGATCAGCCGTACTTGAACAGCAGGATCGTGGCAAGCGAGTAGAGTATCCCATACCATGCAAGCCAGATTGTGCCTGCAAGGTTGTTGAGCGAGAAGGCAAATACGCCGAAGCCGAACATAATAGATGCGAATGCGAGCTCGGACTTCGTGTTCATTATGGAGTAGCCAAAGCTGCCCTTCCCGCTCTTCATCTTGCTCCTATTCCAGTTTATCCCAGGGTTCGAATCGAAAAGCGTCGCAACCGCAGCCTTTG